>NZ_JACCQA010000009.1:0-231125 GCF_015712215.1 Burkholderia sp. 9779_493 | reverse complement strand
GATGTGTATAAGAGCCAGAACCGGACGACGACGCGCCTGCCCCGTCGTCCGGTTTGCTGTGGGACGAACCGTCCCCGCCGGCCGCCGCGCCGAAAAAAGGCCGCCGCAAGCGCGGCGTGCTGCCTGCGCCGATCTCGGCCGACGTGGCCGCCGCCGCGGCCGGCCTGCCGCCGAACGTGCGGCTCGGCACGTCGTCGTGGTATTTCCCCGGCTGGAACGGCATCGTCTTCGACGGCGATTTCGCGCAGACGAAGCTGTCGCGCGAAGGGCTGCAAGCGTACGGCGCGCATCCGCTGCTGAGGAGCGTCAGCCTCGACCGCTCGTTCTACGGCCCGCTGTCGGTGGCCGACTACCTGCGCTACGCGCAGCAGGTGCCCGACGATTTCCGCTTCGTCGTGAAGGCGCCGGCCGCGGTGACCGACGCGGTGATCCGCGGCCGGCGCGGCGAGCCATCCGGGCCGAACCCGACCTTCCTCGACGCACCGCTCGCAACCCGTGAATTCGTCCAGCCGTGCCTCGACGGGCTCGGCCGGAAAGCCGGCGTGCTCGTGTTCCAGTTCTCGCCGCTGCCCGATCAACTGCTCGCGGCGCCGGCCGCGCTGATCGACCGGCTCGCGGCGTTCTTCGCGGCGCTGCCGCCGCTGCCGCCGGATGCCGACGGCCCGCGTTACGCGATCGAGATCCGCGACGCGAGCCTGCTCACGCCGCGCTTCATCCGCGCCCTGGCCGCGCTCGGCGTGCGCTATTGCGTCGGCCTGCACGCGCGGATGCCCGACCCGCTGCGCCAGGCCGCCGCGCTCGCACTGCTCGACGGCGACGCGCCGGGCCCGCTGATCGTGCGCTGGAGCCTGCACGGCGGGTTCAAGTACGAGCAGGCGAAAGCGAAATACGAGCCGTTCGACAAGCTCGTCGACGAGGATCCCGCCACCCGCTCGGCGCTCGCCGAACTGGCCGCGCGCTACGCACTGGCCGGGCAGCCGGTGATCATCACGATCAACAACAAGGCGGAAGGCTCCGCGCCGCTGTCGTGCATCGCGCTCGCGCGCGAAATCGCCGCCGCGTGCGCGCAGTGGCGCAACGAGGCGGCGTGATCGCGGCGTGCGCCGTCGACGCTCACGCGCCGCGCAGCGACTTCAGCCGGTGCGCGAACTTCTGCCGGAATTTCGCGAGCTTCGGCCCGATCACGACCGAGCAGTAGCCCTGCCCCGGATTGCGCGCGTAATAGTTCTGATGATAGTCCTCGGCCGGCCAGTAATTGCCGTCGAGCGGCACGACCTGCGTGACGATCGGCTGGCCGAACACCTGCTCGCGCTCGAGCTCGCGGATCATGTCGAGCGCGGTATCGCGCTGCGCATCCGAATGCGTGAACACGACCGACCGGTACTGCGTGCCGACGTCGTTGCCCTGCCGGTTCAGCGTGGTCGGATCGTGCGTCGCGAAGAAGATCTCGAGGATCTCGCGATAGCCGATGCGCGCCGGATCGAACGTCACGTTGACGACTTCCGCGTGGCCCGTGTCGCCTTCGCAGATGTCGCGATAGCCGGGATTGCGCGTATGGCCGCCCGCGTAACCCGACTGCACGGCCGTCACGCCGTCGACGTCGAGAAACACGGCCTCCGTACACCAGAAACAACCCGAACCAATCGTTGCAATTTCAAGCTTTGGCGGGTTCGTGACTAATTCGCTAGTTGTATGATTTTCCATAATATTTGCTCCTATAGGTTGTTTCTAGCCCTGGATGTCGTTTGCTGGAACATGCTAGAATTTCAGCAAATTTCAGCAATTCAGCAATGGAGACCTACCACATGGCAACCCCTACAAAACTCCCCCGAGGCATACGGCTAACGACCTACAACACCAAGGAGGGACTTGTTACCAAGTATAGAGTAGAAATCACTAGAAAAGATTGGCAAGGTAAAAGAAACAATCTATTTGATACATTAAACGAAGCTAAAGCATTTTTGCTTTTAAGTAAAAATAAACAAGGTCAAGAGTTTATTTATCAAACAGAAGAGAAAACAAAAAACATTGAAATCATGGAATGGTCTAAAAAAGACTATTCATTTGGATATTTTGCAAAAAAATATCTAGAAGATTATGTGTTTAATGAAGTTGCAGACACAGAACTAAAAAAACGAAATCAAGCAATGAAACAAGCTTTTATAAATAAAATATGCAATATCTCTATTCCTAATCGTTATATAACAGCACAAGAAAAAGACGAAATGGGTTTAGAAATGGATAGCATTGTTTATAGCTATTTCTCTTCTTTTGATGTTCGGACAGAAATAAAACCTATTGATATTAACAACTATATCAAAACAAGACTTAAGGGCGATAAGAAGAATAGAGCTATCAAGCCGGTTTCAGTAGTTAGAGAACTAACTTTTATTTCAAATGTATTCAATAAGCTAATACATTTTGATGAAAATTTAGAGGTTGTTAGAAACCCGACCCGAGACTATGACAAGTCTTTACTTCGCAATGTTATTAATGTAAGAAAACGAACCCTAAAAGAAGAGGAAGAAGAAAAGTTTTTTGAAGTAATCAAGAATTATAAAAGTCATAAACCAAAGCACAGAGGACAGCTTTACAGTATTTGCATGCTCTCGCTTTTAACTTCTATGCGAAAAAGTGAGATTGTCTTTTTAAGAAAAGACCAAATTAAAGACGATTTTAGAATTATCCATTTACCAATTACAAAGAGTGGTAAATCTAGGGATGTTTATTTAGACGAAACGGCTAGAGAGTTTTTGAGAAATCTAGAACCAATGGGAGAAAATGGAAGATATTTTACATATTCTAACTATGGATTTAGTCGTGTCTTCACTTCATTAATGCGACAAAATAATTTAGGAGACTTGCATTTTCATGATTTGAGGAGAACAAAAATTAGTAAAATGCTTTCCCTAGGTGGAGAAGAAAACACGATTATTATTGCAAAGCTTTTAGGCTTTCAATCCAATAGAAAATTTGAAAGTATCCATGTAAATAAAAATCAAGGTTTGGGTTCTCAATCTTCAATGCTTGCAAGTATTGGGCATGATAAAGAAGTAAATTTTAAACATTACTTTAACCCCGATTTAACACAGATTAATAAACTTGAGCGAGTTAAATTATTGAAAGAAAAACGAAGTAAAAACGATATTACAGAAGAAGAACAACAAGAGCTTTTTGATTTACTGTTACAATTAACCGAGTAAAATATAAGGTCTTTCAAAAAAAGAAGTTGATGAACTTGTCTTTTTCTTCTATACTGTCTTTGTCTTTGAAGAAGACATGATTACTTCAAACCACCACACACAAAGGATTTCAAAATGAACCGTGCTGAAGAACTGCTGAAAAAGGGCTATACCAAACTCACTGCCCTTGAAAAGATTGAACTTGCCCAACTTTTGGAACAAGAAGCAGAGGGAGAAAAAGAAAAGGAACTTGAAGCCGCCTATACTGAAATTGAAAATTTCATTACTGGCAAAGGCATTAAGATTGAAGACTTTGTGAAGAAATACCAAGTTGCAGAGGTTGAACCGATTTACTTTAATGTCCCGTATCAAAGCACGGACAGCAAAGGTAAAACCCATAACAAGATTTATAAATGGCATTTCGGCAAAAAAGCCGTGGGTCTTACTGCTAAATACTATCAAAAGCTTGTCAATGCAGACAAGGAAACCAAACTGCAATGGGCTACCGAACAAGGTAAAGCATGGATGGATACTGATGAAGGAAAACGGTGGCTTGCAGGTGCAAACTAAAACAACCGAGCAGAACAATAAAGAAGACCAGTTAAACAACTGGTCTTTTTTTTCGTCTATACACTATGAAAAGGGAAATCATGATTGAAGTAATGATTAAATTTAATATCAAGAAGTTTCTTTACTTGCTTACTTTCTTCAAAAGTGAAGTTAAGTAAATCATAATTAGTAAAGTTGTTTTGTCTAGCAAACTCAATTACTAGACTATCAATATCTTGTCTTCTATCAATCATTTTTTGTAAATCTTCTTTGTCATAATTAGATACACATGCAAGAAGAGAAATTAGTAAATCACTCATAATAAATACTCCTATATCGTCCTTTTTTTACACTCACTCGCCGTTAGGCTCTTCTTCAAGAGACAGCCCATAGGGCTTGCCCTAACGGGTCAAATCTTCATTTTACTTGACTTCACTTCTTTCTTTTCTAATGTGTTTTCAAGCTTATAAGCGTTTATTAATGTTGTTACCTCTTTAAATTTCTCTATATTATTTTTCTCTTGAATGTCTTTTGACATAAATTGTTCAGAATAATACTCTTTACCTTCATATTTTTTATATGCCTCTTCATTTGAATATCTACTATTTAAATTATCGTCATATAACTTTAGCCCATATAGATAATCAAGAGTATGGAACTTTTCAAATCTTTCGTCTTTATTTGATTTTAAATCGTCAATAAACATATTCTTTAATGTGTAATCTTGAATATCTTTTTCTTTATTAACTTCCTTTCTTTTATCTTCCAAGTCTTTTATTTTTGACTTCCATTTATCGCCAATTTCTTTTGCAGTAGCCATAATTTATTGCCCCCATTGGTTAGTTCTTTGATTGAAGTATTGATTAACCAATTCTTCTAATTCATATTTTGTTGAGAACTCATTGAAGAAATTTTTTATTGATGGCAATTCTTCGCTATCAATAGGTTTTCCCTCTCTCTTTGAAATTGCTGTCAAGAAATCAGCAAGTCTATTTTTAAAAATACTTATATTGTCGTTTTGTGCGATTGTCTCTTTTCTCACTTCACTAGAAGAGGAATTAGCAATCAATGACTTTTCAATACCTACTTTATTGTAGTCAATGAGATTATTTGTCTTCCAATAAGAAACCATTTTAGACAAGTCATTATTGTTAATTCTATCTTTTCTATCTTCGCTTTTGAATTCCTCAATCTCACTATACAAGAACTCTAAAATCTCGGTATGTCTCCAATCTAGCAAGCGACAAGCTACGATAAAAGGTGCATAAGGTAAGAACTTATACCCATAAACCTTTTTTATTCTTCTCTTCGCGTCAAATCCCCTTACTTTAACATAGTCAATATTTTCCATATTCATTTCCTTTTTCTATTCAATAAATAGAATACTAGAAAATAAATAATAGTCAAATTTACTTCTTATTGAATACTCATTGAATAAAATAAACTTCTATCAATCGTTGACAAATAGAAAAAAGATGCAAAGATATTAAAACAAAGCGAGCATACTCAAACTATACCTTGCGGTTTGTTTGAACTGGTTTTGTTTAATAGGAGAAAATAAAATGAGAGATTGGAAAGAGGTTTTGAAAAAATTTAGTGACAACAGACAAGAAGAGTTGTTGCTAAAAAAAGGACTTGAAGAGTTAGGCAAAAAATCAGAAGTAAAAAAACAAGAGGTTAATACAGAAGAAATTAAACAAGAGCAAAAAAGGAAAAATACATTATGAGAAAATTACAATATTGGACAAAAGCATTAAAAGAAGAAAATAACTTGTCTTATTTTGATTTGTTATTTTTATCTTCAATAGCTACTTTCTTTGTTTGTGCAATCGTGGAGTTTATCAAATGAAGAAAATACTAGCATTAGTTCTAATATCTCTTTGTGTAAATGCCTACGCGAGAGCCTGGAACTATCCATTTAATGAAATCAAACAAGACCCAGAGTTTGTTAATACAAATGAAATATGGGGAAAAATCAAACAGCTACATTTAACAGAAAATGGAACAGACCTAGTAATCAAATTTGCATACGAAGAAACTAAATTGCATGTAAATACAAAATTAGATAAGGCAGTATGGAAACAAAATCAAACTGTCTATCTAGATAAAAATGACGGTCATTTGAAGTTAAATATTAATGCCCCACACATGGGGAAAGAGGATAGTAATTATGGACAGTGAAACATTAAAAGCAATAGGTGTTATTTTAGCATTGGGTTATTTTGTAGTCATGTTCGCTTATGACCTAACCAAGAACAAAAATAGAAAGGAGAATAAATAATGTGGATAATGAATAACAGTGAATACAAACAACTTAAAGCTATAGAGAACTTGTCCGACGATTATAGAGATAAGTTAGAAAACGATATTATGCTTTATCGCTCTTCTATTAGACAAGCAGTAGAGTTTTATGAACAACATAAAAATGATATTAGTGAAAAAGAGGCTGATTATCTAAAAGAACTATCTCTTTATATAGTATGGTCTTCATATAATGAAATTCACAATCGCCTAGTATGGATGTCAATGCAAAATACTGATAAAGAAGAAGAGATTAGAAAAAATATTTTTAAGTATCTAAAGAAGTGGAATGAGATAGAGGCTAGTAACAACAAAAAATATGGAGAATATAAAGAGAGTGAATTATTCACAATCAATGATAATTTCCAACTAGCAAAGAAAAAAAGAAAAATAGGGTTTTGATTATGAGTGAAGAAAATAAATTTAATTTAACTAGAGAACAGATATTTAAAAAGAAAGTTCATATCTATCTTACTGACGAACAAAAGAGGAAGTTAGATAATGATAGAAAAGAACTTGCATTAAATACAAGTCAATTAGTTAGAAAGCTATTAAGTCATGAGTTTGTTTATACAAAACATTTATCTCAATTGATTTTAGAAGTAAAAAAACAAGGCAATAATCTTAATCAAGTTGCTAGGTGGTGCAATGAAACAAAGCAAGCAGGGGACGAGATTTTACCTACTTTACATGATATTAGAGATAGCTTGAAAGTTTTAGTTAATGAAGTGAAGAAATTAAAATGATAATAAAAATAATAGATAACTCGCCTAAAAAGGGGAAAAATGGAACAGCTACAGGAGCAGTTAATTATGTTCTCTCTAGTCATGACCATAAAAAGAACGAAAGAGATTTTGAACCTGTTGTGTTAGACGGAGACCCCCAACTTACTAAAGACATAGATTTGTTATGTTCAAAGTTTGAGCATAAATGTATTAGTGGTGTTATATCTTTTGCTCCCGACGAAAAATTAACTCATGAACAAAAACTACAGCTAATAAAAGAGTTCAAAAATACTTTTTTAGGAAACATGAAAGATAGAGTTAATTGTTTATTTGTTGAACACAAAGAACATGACGGCGAACATATCCATTTCATTATCAATAAAATTGATTTAGAGACTGGACTTGCATACAACCCATTTAACCCAGGCGACACTACAAAAGAATTAAAAGAGTGCTTTGTCAAGATACAGAATGCAAAGCATGGCTTTAATCAAGTTGTTGCTGACCCATACAAGCTAAAACTTTCTAATGGAGAAAAGAAAGCTAAATTATATAGTGAATATAAAACCAAGTTCTCAAATCTTTATACAAAAGAAAATATACACAAAGCATGTGTAGATTTAATCAAAAATGGAGTTGTGAAAAATAAAGAAGAGCTAGTTAAATTTCTTCAAGAAGATATGGGATATAAGCTTTACAACAATCAAAGCAATATTGTTATTTTGAAAGATAATACAAAGATAGTTCTAAAAGGTGCTATCTATCAAAATAACAATAACAGCTATGCGGACATTAGAAAAGGTTTTGTTGATTGGAAACAAGGTAAAGCCAATGAAGTTGATATTACTAAACAGATTGAGAAATTAAACAGACTTGTCAAGGTAAGAGATGATTTTAATGAAGGTAGATATACAGCTAAACAACATAAAGAAGTGAAGTTTAAGAATGTATCCAACAAACAAGCAGAAACGAGCTCTAGGACCGTTTCACCTGGCAGGACTACCCAACCCCCTACCCAACAGCCTAAAGCCGGTTCTAGCCCCGTTTCTGGAGGTTCTAGCGAGCCTATGCAAGCGAAGACCAGCAACGGACAAGGCTTTACAGGTGCGAACGAGGGAAGAAGTGCAGACACAACGGCTTTTCGTGCGATTGGTGCAGGTGGTTCGCTTGGTGGTGCTATGGCAGTTGCAAAAGCTAAAAGCAAGTTAGCTAATGCAAAGACTATTGAAGAAAGAATTAATGCAGAGTATGAACTAGCTATAGCTCAAGCTGAATATGAAAAACAGCTTTTAGAACAAGAAGAAAATAGAAAAATAGAAATTAACGGATTGAAGATATGATTAATTTTATAAGAAGAATTTTACTAGAAGAAAAGTATTTGTCTTTTGCAAAGAGATACAACAAACAAATTACTCAAGATTATGAGAAGTGGTTTTTTACTACTGATAAAGATTTAGGAGATTTTGTAACTATCAAACCAATACTACCAGCTACTCACAGCTATATAGTAATTGGCGATAGAAAGCAATGTATTACAGAGTGGAACGATAGAAGAATATGTGTTTGTCCTAGTGCTATTCAAACATTGTTAGCTCTCAATCATAACGAGTTTAGAGGCAAATATAATATTTATGTTACAGAAAAAGAAGAATATGCATATAAGTCTTTTGGAAATGAAGATGCTACAGAAGAGCATTATTTACTTAAAGATACAAATTTTAGAAGAGTGAAGATAATAGATATTAAAAGAAGTTTGGAGATATACAAGTATAGAAAAGAAATTTATAACGAGTATGTAGAAAAAAGATTGAGTAATAAAGAGAGCTACAAACTTCAATGGAAGTTCATAAAAAATTATTGGGAGGAATGTTTAGCATGACAAAAACACAACATATTTTAGAGTTACTTAAAGAACAATCTAGAGTAACAACAGCATTGAATGGCTTAGCTTGTAATGAACAAACTATCATGATTAGAGCGAATTTTTTACAAACTCTTTTTTGGGTTCGTAAAGAATTGATGCTTTATACAGACGAAGAAATTTATCAAGCAAAGAATGAAGATAAAATTAAGCAGTTACAAGAGAAGTATAGAAATAGCCGAGCAGTTATTAACGACGATAAGGAGGAAGATAAATATAAATACGACAATGAACCCAACATGATTGAAAAAATTGTGTTGCTGAACATAGCAGAAAAAGATGCTTTCTTGGCTCTAGCTATGTATAGCATTAAAGTAAGAGGATTAGCATTATTTGCAGTATATGAATTAGTCAATAATAAAAATAAAAAGGAGAAAAGACTATGAGCATTATTAAAACAATCAAAAACTACAGAGCATTAGATAAACAATATGAGTTCTTAAGATCTATTGACGATAGCGACTTGACACTTAAACAGCAATTAAGCTTATCTAGAAGACTATCTAAAGTCATTAGATTGAGATACCAAGAATGGCATAAGATTTATGTTTTAGCCATTGTCTCAACAATCGGAATAACAGCTAGTTTAATGTTAATCGGTGCAGGTTATATTTTGGCTAGATAAACATGATTAAGACAATAATAATAAAAATAAAGTCTTTGTTTTCAAAACAAGAGGAAGCTTCGCATTATCAATTAAAAGAAGACGAAGACTTTATTGATGATAGCGAAGAGCGATTAAATGAAGTTGCTAAACAATATGATAATGAACAAAAGCAACTCAAAAAATCTAAACTTGACTATAGATACTATGACATAGATTTTAGACCTATTCTTGCAGAATACGAAAGACAAAAATCATACAAAATTAGGTTTGAGTTTATACCTACCGAACAAAACTTTAGAAATGTAAGAAGTGCATTACAGTATAAATACTCTTCAATACAGCCATGGAAAGAGATAAGAGATTATATTGAAAGCAAAAGCTTTGTTTATGTTCTCAATGAAAACGGAGAGAAAACTAAAAAGTTTGTTTGTCGTATCTGTAAATGCAGTTCTAAAGACTTCAAAGAGGACTCAACAACAGACACACAATGTCATGAAGTTTGGAGCTACAACGAAAAAAGCAAGGTTCAAAAACTGGTCAAGTTAAAGCCTGTCTGTTTCTTTTGTCATGAAATCATACATATTAATCGTTTCTATAAAGATACAGAATATCAAAACTTACTTTTAGAGCGATATGCAGAAATCAATGAAATTTCAATGGAACAGGCTAGAAAAGATTTAGAATTTGCAAATAGTGAAAAGAAACGACGAAGTAAGTATAGATATACTTTAGATATATCTTTGATAAACAAATTAGATTTTGGTTATGAGTTTAGCGATTACTTTGATTGTCATAAGCAAGATTTTAATAGTTTTATTGAGCTTAAATTTAAAGACAATAAAGATAATGACCCAGAATAAAAAAAAGCCCCATTGCGGGGCTTTACTTTTTACTTTTTACTATTATGATTAAAAGACAACTTGTTTATATTCTATGTTTTATCAGGACTAAATATAAACACACACAGAGAAATTAACTACTATGATTATATTAAACAATTCTACTTTAAATGTCAATACAAATAAAGACGATTTATTAAATTATTTTACTGACAATATCTTAAACACATACGAACTTTCTTATGTTCCTTTTCACAATCTAGTCAATACAGAGATTGAAAAAGAGAAGAAACATAAAAAAGCTTTTAGTGACAATAGACTAAATAAACTTGTTCCTGAAATTCACAAAAGCTATGTTCATTGGATTATCAAAAACCAATTTGGAGGAAATGAACAAGCATACATTGAAACAATACCATTGTTTTTTGAAAAATTTTCCAGCAACGATAAAAAGGTTTGTGATAATGGTATTTTTGAAGAAAAGAAAAACGATAGAAAGAAATTAAATAAGAAGAGAAGACAGCTAATTTTATACAGTTCTCAATTATTGAAATTGGTAGGATTAAATAGAAGTTCTATTACTACAAGAGACATTGTTACAGCATATCGTGAAGAAATTAAACAACAAGACGAATATTTGAAATCTTTTAGATTAATTGATGCAAATGGAAGAATTAGAAAGCTAGTTACTAATGAACAAAAGCAAAGAGAGAAGATTGCACAGATATTGAAAATAAGTAAGTGTTTTGAAGAGATAGCAAAAGACAAGGAATTTACTTTTACATTTTTAACACTCACATTAAATTCTCACATGCATTGCAATCCCTTGAACAATAATTGTTCATTTGAAGGACACACACCACAAGAGGCTATAAATGCTATTAACAACTACTGGAAATTAATTAGAGCCAAGCTTTCTAATTTAGGTTTGAAGTTCGGAGATGATTTATTTGGTATGCAGGTAATGGAGTGTCAAGTCGATTCAACTTTACACCTACATGCGATTATTTGGCATGATAAAGACGAAGAGTTAATAAAAAAAATACATGACGAGATTAGAGAAACTAAAAATCTTTCCAGAGACTTTGGCAATCAAAAAATTATATTAAACAATGGAAAAGCGAAAGCTTCTAGTTACTTGTTCAAGTATGTTATAAAAACACATACAACTTATAATGACGAGAAAAAAGATGATAATGCTATTAAAAACATGGCTTGCAGAAATCTTTATGGTATCCGTTCATTTAATTTCTTTGGCTTGAAAGGTTCAATTACTAAATTTAATTTTCTATGCAAGCATTATTTTAATTACAAAAAAGAGCTATCAAAAGAAGTTTTGTCATGCTTGAAAAATGGAGACTTATATAAATTTGTCTCCAAGTTTCAAGAATACTTTGAGAACCAATACATAACAGAAATGGGAAGTAAAAAACTGTTAGGTGTTATCTTCAAGAAAGGACATTATGAAAATGACTTGTGCATGTTAAAGACAAAGGACATTATCAAACTCAATCAAATAGTATTTATCAAAAATACTCAATATTGTGTTTTTGAGAAAAACTTTGAAGAAGAAATAAAAACAGTAATTTCAATTGACTTAGATTTACCTTGCTATTCAAACATTAAACAGTCTTTTGATAAAGTAACTAAAAAACAAGATTTTTATGATAAAGAGATAAATAAGATAATTGATACAAAGAACTATATATGTAATGAAATAGACTTTGAATGTATAAATTATAAAAGCATTTTAGAGAAGTCTGTACAGTTATTCAACATTATCCAAGAAAAACCTGCCCTACCGGGTTACTCTTTGAAAAAAGACGAATATGATATAGTCTTTTTAGAAGAAACTAGCTAATAAAACAATAAAGTAAATTAAAAACAGTCTATAAAAGTAAGTTCTTTCAAAAAGTGCTGGACCTTTCTTTTTCTTTGTGTTATAGTCTCCACCTGAATAGCGACGAAGAACCTAGAAGATAGCGACGAACCCACTAGATACAGGGTTTTAACTTTTACTTTTTAGGAGAAATCGCTATGGAAGACCAATATTTACATTATCTTTTATCTTCAAAATTCCTTTTTGAAGATGTTGCTCTAGAAATTATCAATGGTTTGCCACACTCAAAAGAGGCAAAAATTGAAATTCTAGAAGCTTTCAAACTTCAAGCATACAGTAGAATATTAGAACATGATTTTTATACTAATGGAACAGAAGAAGAAAATAGTATAAATCAAGGTTTGTGTTTATTAGTTCAAATGCTTAATGGTCTTACTCTGTTTAGAGAAAAATTTAGCTCTCTAAAAAATGTATTTAATTATTTAGACCCACAACTCACAAAGAACATAAACATTAAAAGTGCAGTTAAAGAGGTTAAAGTTTTTTATATGGAAAATAGAAGTTTAGTTAATGAAATAAAACAAACTCTCAATATTAAATAAAAAGAAAGCTCCACAATGGAGCTTTTTTGTTTTTGAACTTGAGACATTACATTTCTCAAACTCTTTGTGAAACCTCTTTTTCTATTGATTGATGGACCTAATCAACAGAAAAAGAGGTTTTTGAGATTGAACAGCCGAAGAGGTGCGAGGGGCTAGGTTCTAGGAGGTGCGAGCCGTGAAGAAGTGCGACAGGCAAGGCTTTTGACCCGTTTTCAATCCAGCAAATTACTAGAAAAAACCAGCAAAGTCAATTCAGCAAGTTTGCAAGCTGTTGATTTTATTGATGAAAATTGATTATGGTTGTTTGCTTACACCAGAAACACCCGCCTCCGAGCGTCGCGGTTTCAAGCATCTCGTTCCCCATGAAATCAGTCCCTCGTGGATGACGGCAGCCGGCACGCCCGTGCCGGCGCCATCGTTTCGCGTCGCCGTTGCCCGCCCGCGAGGGGGAGGCAGCGGCACTTCGTCAAGTATCTCACTCGCGCGCGCAACTGGCAGATCGGACAGGGCGCCGCACGCGCCCCGCCGCGTGTTTCTCGTCTACACTTAGGCACGCGCAAGCGACGGCCAACCCGTCGCGCCCGCCCAGCGTCCGATGCATGCCCGACCCCGATGCCACCATCATCTGCCGGAACATCGATATGCACGCCTTAACAGACATCGCCTGCGTCGCGGGCCCGGTCGCCGCTCCGTCGATCGCACCATCGCAGTGGCACGTGCCGGTTTCGCGGAGCGCGCCGCGCGGCACCCCCTCGCCTTTTCCCGCTTTCACGACCTGATGCACGGCATCGCGCGCGTCGCCGACGCGCGCGGCCACCGCAGTCCGCACGTCCGCAACGAACGGCCGTGCGTCCACGATCCGACACCATCCGGAGGACATCACCATGAGCATGCGGCCCGACCCGACGTTTCACGCTTCGCCCGAACTTGCGATGCAGGCGCCGGCGGAGGAGTTTGCCTATACGTTGTTGCTGAGCCCCGATTTTTCCAGACCCGACGCGCTTGCCGTGATCGACGTGAAGCCCGGTTCGTCGACGTACGGCAAGATCGTGCACACGGTGACGATGCCGAACACCGGCGACGAGTTTCACCACTTCGGCTGGAATGCGTGCTCGTCGTCGCTGTCGCCGCTGACCGGCCATGCGTTCCTCGAGCGCCGCTTCCTGATCATTCCCGGCCTGCGCTCGTCGCGCATCTACGTGATCGACACGAAGCCGCATCCGACGCAGGCGCGCATCCACAAGATCATCGAGCCCGACGAAATCTTCGCGAAGACCGGCTATTCGCGGCCGCACACCGTGCATTGCGGACCCGAGGGCATCTACGTGAGCACGCTGGGCGGCGCGGGCAAGGACGGCACCGACGGCGCGCCCGGCATCTTCATCATGGATTGCGAGACCTTCGACGTGCTCGGCCGCTGGGAGATCGACCGCGGCCCGCAGGACAAGCATTACGACTTCTGGTGGAACCTGCCGCGCGACTACATGGTGTCGAGCGAATGGGCGCTGCCGCCGCAATTCGAGAACGGGATCGTCCCGGAGGATCTGCTCGCGAACAAGTACGGGCACCGGCTGCATTTCTGGGACCTGCGCGCGCGGCGCAACGTGCAGACGATCGATCTCGGCGCGCAGCACCAGATGGCGCTCGAGGTGCGGCCCGCGCACGACCCGGTGCGCGAATACGGATTCGTCGGCGTCGTGGTCGATACGACCAATCTCGAAGGCTCGATCTGGACCTGGTGGCGCGAAGGCGGCAAGTTCCATGTGAAGAAAACCGCGACGATCCCGGCCGAACCGGCCGCGGCCGACGAGCTGCCGCCGCTGCTGCAAGGATTCGGCGCGGTGCCGCCGCTCGTGACCGACATCGACCTGTCGCTCGACGATCGCTTCCTGTACGTGTCGTGCTGGGGCACCGGCGAGATGCGCCAGTATGACGTGTCGGACCCGCACCACCCGGTGCTCGCGGGGTCGGTGCGCATCGGCGGCATCGCGCGCCGTGCGCCGCACTCGAACGGCCGCACGTTCGCGGGCGGCCCGCAGATGGTCGAGATCAGTCGCGACGGCCGGCGCGTGTACTGGACCAACTCGCTCTATTCGACGTGGGACGACCAGTTCTATCCGGACGGCGTGCCGGCCGCGCAGGTGCTCGCGCACGCGGGGCCGGACGGCGGGCTGACGCTCGCCGACGACTACTGGGTCGAGTTCCCCGACGGCTACCGCGCGCACCAGATCCGGCTCGAAGGCGGCGACTGCTCGACCGACTCGTTCTGCTATCCGTCGGTCAAGCGTTGAGCACCGGCCTTCACGCGTCGTTCGCGCTGTGGGCGGCCGTGCTCGCGAGCGGCGTCTATCACGGACTCAACCCGGCGATGGGCTGGCCGCTCGCGGTGTCGAACGCGCTGATGACGCGCCGCGGCGACGCGCTCGTCGCGGCGCTCGGCTATCTCGCGCTCGGTCATGCGCTGGCCGTTTTCGCAGTGATGCTGCCATTCGGGCTGCTCGCCGCGCTGCTCGCATGGCAGTCGGCGATCCGGATCGGCGCGAGCGCGCTCGTGATCGGCTTCGGCGCGGTACTGCTGATCCGGCGCCGGCATCCGCGGGCGCTCGCACGGATTCCGCCGGCGCGGCTCGGCCTGTGGTCGTTCGCGGTCGCGCTCGCGCACGGCGCGGGGCTGATGCTCGTGCCGATCTACCTCGGCCTGTGCGGGCTCGACCGGGATGCCGGCCACCGCGCGGCGGCGCTGCTCGTCGATGCGCATCTCGGCATGGCGCTCGTCGTCGCCGCCGTGCATGCGGCCGCGATGATCGCCGCCGGCGGCGGGCTCGCGTGGCTCGTGTACCGTTATCTCGGGCTGAAGTTCGTGTCGCGGAGCTGGTTCAATCTGGATGCGGTGTGGGCGTCGAGCCTGATCGTGACGGGAGCGTTGTCGCTCGGGCTGGCGGCGGCGCGATAGCGCGGGCAGCGATGGCTCGCTGGCGCGACGAGGTGCCGGGCGCAACGGCCGCACCGTTAAAAAACGTGACGGAACGGCGCTGCCGGCCGCGCGCCGCAGTGTTCGCTACGCCACCCTGCCGTCGCGATGCGCCGCCCGACCGGGTCCGGCGCCCTCGATTCCGTTAAAATCGGGCCATGCGCACCCCTTCCCAATCGACCGCCTCGTCGTCTTTCGTCCGCCGCGCCCGTCACGCCCGTGCCGTGTCGCGCCCGCCCGTCCCGTTCCGGATGGCTGCCCGATGAGCCACGCCAATCCGCCGGATTTCGACTCGGCCGCCTTCCGGCAGGCGCTCGGCCAGTTCGCGACGGGCGTGACGGTGATCACGACGCGCGCGCCGTCCGGCCAGCTGATCGGCATCACCGCCAGTTCGTTCAATTCGGTGTCGCTCGATCCGCCGCTCGTGCTGTGGAGCCTCGCGCACAAATCGGCGTCGACGCCGGTGTTCCGCGGCAACAGCCATTACGTGGTGAACGTGCTCGCGGCGTCGCAGTTGGACCTGTGCAAGCGCTTCTCGACCTACAAGGGCGACCGCTTCGAAGGGATCGCGCATGCGGCCGGCAACTCGGGGATGCCCGTGCTCGACGGCGCGCTCGCATGGTTCGAATGCCACAACCGCAGCCGCTACGACGAAGGCGACCACGTGATCTTCGTCGGCGAAGTGGAACGCTGCGGCGTGCGCGCCGTAACGGAAACGGCGCCGCCGCTCGTGTTCCACGGCGGCGGCTTCCACGGCCTCACACCGCTTTGATCGCCCCCGTGCGCGCCAGCCCGACCGGCGCGCCGGCTTCGTCCTTCAGCGTCTGCAGCACGATGTTCGACCGGATGTCCATCACGCCCGGCGCCTTGTAGAGGCGGTTCAGCACGAAATCCGAATAGTGCTTGAGGTTGTGCGCGAGCACGCGCAGCAGATAGTGGCTCTCGCCCGTCACGACGAACGCGCCGACCACCTCCGGCCATTCGCGCAGCGCTTCCGCGAAGCGCTCGTGCCATTGATTCTCTTCGTTGCGCATCGACACCTGCACGAACGCCTCGAGCTCGAAGCCGAGCTTCTCGCGGCTCAGGCACGCGCGATAGTGCTCGATCACGCCCTGCTCCTCGAGCAGGCGCATGCGGCGCAGGCAGGCGGATGGCGAAAGCGAGATGCGTTCGGCCAGGTCGAGATTGCTGATTCTGCCCTCCTCCTGCAGTACCGCCAGAATCCGGCAGTCGGTGGCATCGAGCGTGATCGCGTGCATTTTTGGTCCCCGTTTTCCCTCTGAGTCGAATTATCTGCCAATCCGGCGGATTGTCCATGTTTATTTCGCAAGCACTTTCTGCGAGCGTCCACCTATCATTCGAAGGATCGACTCACGCTTCGTCATGCCATGGACACACTCTGGGACATCTCGCCGCCGGTCAGCCCCGCCACCCCCGTGTGGCCGGGCGATACGCCGGTTGCCGTCGAACGCGTATGGCGGATGGAGGCCGGTTCGCCGGTCAACGTCGCGCGCCTGACGCTGTCGCCGCACACGGGCGCGCACTGCGACGCGCCGCTGCACTACGATGCCGACGGCGCGCCGATCGGCGCGGTGCCGCTCGATACCTATCTCGGCCCGTGCCGCGTGATCCATTGCATCGGCGCATCGCCGGTCGTGCGGCCGGCCGATGTGGAAGCCGCGCTCGACGGCGTACCGCCGCGCGTGCTGCTGCGCACGTATGCGCGCGCCGCGGTCGAGCAATGGGACAGCAATTTCTGCGCGGTCGCGCCCGACACCGTCGACCTGCTCGCGGCGCACGGCGTGAAGCTGATCGGCATCGATACGCCGTCGCTCGACCCGCAGGAATCGAAGACGATGGATGCGCATCACCGCGTGCGCGCGCACCGGATGGCGATCCTCGAAGGCATCGTGCTCGACGACGTGCCGCCCGGCGACTACGAACTGATCGCACTGCCGCTCAAATTCGCGACGCTCGACGCGAGCCCCGTGCGTGCGGTGCTGCGCGCGCTGCCCGCGCACGCTTCCTGATTACCCGACCTACGACCTCACATCATGATGATCAAGACCCGTGAAGACGCGCTCGCGCTCGACCGCGACGACCCGCTGGCCCCGCTGCGCGACCAGTTCTCGCTGCCCGACGGCGTGATCTATCTCGACGGCAACTCGCTCGGCGCGCAGCCGCGCGCATCGGCCGCCCGCGCGCAGCAGGTGATCGGCGCCGAATGGGGCGAAGGCCTGATCCGCAGCTGGAACACGGCCGGCTGGTTCGCGCTGCCGCGCCGCCTCGGCGACAAGCTCGCGACGCTGATCGGCGGCGCGCCCGGCGAAACGGTCGTCACCGACACCATCTCGATCAACCTGTTCAAGCTGCTGTCGGCGATGCTGCGCCACCAGGTGGAGCGTGCGCCCGAGCGCCGCGTGATCGTGTCGGAGCGCTCGAACTTCCCGACCGACCTGTACATCGCGCAGGGGCTGATCGACCAGCTCGGCGGCGGCTACACGCTGCGCCTGATCGACGATCCGGCCGACCTGCCCGGCGCGCTCGGCGCGGACACGGCCGTCGCGATGATCACGCACGTGAACTACCGCACCGGCTACATGCACGACATGCCGGCCGTCACACAGCTGGTGCATGACGCCGGCGCGCTGATGCTGTGGGATCTCGCGCACTCGGCCGGCGCAGTGCCGGTCGACCTGAACGGCGCGCGCGCGGACGGTGCGGTCGGCTGCACGTACAAGTACCTGAACGGCGGCCCCGGCTCGCCCGCGTTCGTGTGGGTGCCGCAACGCCATCTCGCGCATTTCTCGCAGCCGCTGTCCGGCTGGTGGGGCCACCGCGCGCCGTTCGCGATGCAGCCGGGCTTCGCGCCCGATCCGGGCATCGCGCGTTTCCTGTGCGGCACGCAGCCGATCGTGTCGATGTCGATGGTCGAATGCGGGCTCGACGTGTTCCTGCAGACCGACATGGACGCGATCCGCCGCAAGTCGCTCGCGTTGACCGATGCCTTCATCGCGCTCGTCGAAGCGCGCTGCGCGGGCCTGTCGCTGAAGCTCGTCACGCCGCGTGCGCATCACCAGCGCGGCTCGCAGGCGAGCTTCGAGCATCCGCACGGCTACGAAGTGATGCAGGCGCTGATCGCGCGCGGCGTGATCGGCGACTACCGCGAGCCGTACGTGCTGCGCTTCGGCTTCACGCCGCTCTATACGCGCTTCGCCGACGTGTGGGATGCGGTCGAGACGCTGCGCGACATCCTCGCCACCGACGCGTGGAAGGCGCCCGAGTTCGCCGAACGCGGCGCGGTGACCTGACCGGTTCTGCGCGGCGCGCGCACCGCATGCAACGGCGGCGCGCCGCGCATTCATCATTCAAATCTGGAGAAAGTCGTGAATTCTGGTCATATGCAGCCCCCCGGCGGCGACGCGCCGGCAGGCTGCCCGTTCTCGGGCGCACGCGCCGCACAACCGGCGCAAGCCGCGCACGAAGCCCCGCACGTGCCGGGCGAGGCCGACGCTCAAGCCGGCTGGCACAACGCGCAGCTCGATTTCTCGAAGTCGATGAGCTATGGCGACTACCTGTCGCTGAATTCGATCCTCGACGCGCAGCATCCGCTGTCGCCCGATCACAACGAGATGCTGTTCATCATTCAGCATCAGACGAGCGAGCTGTGGATGAAGCTTGCGCTGTTCGAATTGCGCGGCGCGCTCGATGCAGTGCGCACGGACGCGCTGCCGCCCGCGTTCAAGATGCTCGCGCGCGTGTCGCGCATCCTCGAGCAACTGGTGCAGGCGTGGAACGTGCTGTCGACGATGACGCCGTCCGAGTATTCGGCGATGCGCCCGTACCTCGGCCAGTCGTCGGGCTTCCAGTCGTACCAGTATCGCCAGCTCGAATTCCTGCTCGGCAACAAGAACGCGCAGATGCTGCAGCCGCATGCGCACCGGCCCGACATCCTCGAACAGGTGCGCGCGACGCTCGAGGCGCCGTCGTTCTACGATGAAGTCGTGCGACTGCTCGCGCGGCGCGGCTTCCCGATCGCGGCAGAGCGGCTCGAACGCGACTGGACCCAGCCGACGCGGCACGACGAGACGGTCGAGGCCGCGTGGCTCGAGGTCTATCGTCATCCGCAGCAGCACTGGGAGCTGTACGAGATGGCCGAGGAACTCGTCGATCTCGAGGATGCGTTCCGCCAGTGGCGTTTCCGTCACGTGACGACGGTCGAGCGCATCATCGGCTTCAAGCAGGGCACCGGCGGCACGAGCGGCGCGCCGTACCTGCGCAAGATGCTCGACGTCGTGCTGTTCCCCGAGCTCTGGCACGTGCGCACCACGCTGTAACGCACGCCACGCGCCCGCCGTCACGACGACGGGCGGGCGAGTTCCTCCCCTTCGCGCGGCGGCGCGGGCACGCGCGACAGCCGCGGAATGTGCCGCCGCACCGCGAGCAGCGCGACGCACACCACGCCCATCGCCACGGCCAGCATCGTCAGATACGCGCCCGCGCCGCCCGCCGTGATCACGATCGCGCCCGCGAATGCGCTGAGGATCGCGCCGAGCCGGCCGAACGCGAGCGCACTCGCGGTGCCCGTCGCACGCACGGCCGTCGGATAGATGTACGCGCACAGCGCATACATCGTCGACTGCACCGCGTTGACGAACAGCCCGTGCAGGCCGAGCCCGACGATCAGCCAGCCCGTGTGGCGGCTCGCATCGACACCCATCAGCCACACCGCGCTCGCCGCGCCGCCGATGCTGCACAGCGCGAGCGGCCAGCGCGAGCCCGCATGCGCGATCGCCCATGCGCACAGCAACGCGCCGATCACGCCGCCGAGGTTGTACGCGGTGAGCCCCGAGCCCGCGACCGACACGCTCAACCCGCTCGCCGCGAGCATCGTCGGCAGCCAGCTGAACGCCGCGTACACGGCGAGCAGGCACATGAAGAACGCGCACCACAGCGCGATCGTGTCGCGCGCCTGGCCGCTCGCGAACAGCGCGCCGAAGCCGCCGCGGCTGCCCGGCGCGCGGGCGTCCTTCGTATCGGTGAACACGGTGCCCGGCGCGACCGGCCGCTGCATCCGCGCGAGCAGCGCGCCGAGTTCCGGCCAGCGTGCGGGGCGTCGCGCGAGATAGCGCGGCGACTCGGGCAACGCGCGCACCAGCACGAAGCCGAGCACGAGCGGCAACGCGCCACCCGCGAAGAACAGCCCGCGCCAGCCGTAGCGCGGCAGCACCTCGTGCGCGAACAGGCCGGCCAGCATCCCGCCGAGCGGCACGCAGACGATCGTCGCGGTCACCATCATCGTGCGGCGCCGCGCGGGCGTGTATTCGGCGGTCATCGTCGTGGCCGTCGGCAACGCGCCGCCGATCCCGAGCCCGGCGCAAAAGCGCAGCATCGCGATCGTCGCGACGTCGGGCGCGAACCCGATCGCGCAGGTCGCGAGGCCGAACAGGAACACGCTGCCGATCACGGCCTGGCGGCGGCCGAAGCGGTCCGCGACGAGCCCCGCGCACGCGCTGCCGATGCCCATCCCGACCAGCCCCGCCGCGACGGCCGGCGCGAACGCGCCGCGCGTGATACCCCATTCGCGGATCAGCACGGGAATCGCGAAGCCGATCAGCTGGCCGTCGAACCCGTCGAGCACGATCGCGAGCGCGGCGAGCAGCACCACGCAGCGCTGCATCAGCGTGAACGGCCCGTCGTCGAGCGTCGTGCCGATGTCGATCGACGGCGGCCGCCGGCCATCCAGTGCGTCGTGCGTGCTCATGCGGCCTCCCGGGCGCCGCACGTCGGCGGCAACGTGCGCGAACGGCGCGCGGCAAGACAACGGCATTCGATGGTTTTCATGGCGTCTCCGGTTGTCCGGGCTGGCGCGCATGCGTGCCCGGATCTCGTGCTGTGCATCGACCGGCGCCCGTGCATCGGCGTCGGCGTCTTGTTCCACCCTTCACGACCCGGCGCCGTCGCCCCACGGGCGCGGCCTCCGTATCGTCATGCGGCGCGAGCCGGCCGCCGGCCTGTGGCTCAGTTCGTCCGTGCGTCGATCAACCGGACGAGCGCGAGCAGCGTCTCGGCATGCGGCACCGCGACGCCCGCTTCGCGCGCGGCCGCGACGACCTTGCCGCTGATCGCGTCGATTTCGGTGCGGCGGCCCGCGAGCACGTCCTGCAGCATCGACGGGCGATGGCCACGATGTTCGCGAATCGCATGCTCGACGTTGCGTGCGACGCGCTCGCCGTCGACCGCAATGCCCTTCGCGCGCGCGACGGCGGCCGTCTCGGCCGCGATCGCCAGCGCAAGCCGCGGCCCGTCGTGATGATGGCCGAGCTGATCGACGGTGCAACCCGTCGTCGCGCACAGCGTGTTGAGCGCCGCGTTGAACGCGACCTTCTCCCAGATCGCGGCCCACACGTCGGCATCGAGCGTGCAGGCGAGCCCCGCGCGCGACAGCGTGTCGGCCACGGCCGTCGCGAACGGGCGTGCCGCGCCGTCGGCCGTCATCATGCGGATCGTGCCGGCGCCGTGCGAGCGCACGTGCGCGGGCCCGGCCGCATCGGCCGGCCACGTCGTCACGCCGACCAGGATGCGCTCGAGCGGCACGAACGCATTCAGCGTCTCGACGTTGCCGAGCCCGTTCTGCAACGTCAGCACGAACGTGTCCGGCGTCAGCAGCGCGCGCACGCCGTCGAGCGCGGCGCGCGTGTGCAGCGATTTGGTGAAAACGATCAGCAGATCGAACGGTGTGTCGGGCGCGGCGGCCGCGGCCGCATTCGCGGCGTCCGGCCGCACGGCCTGCAGCGTGCGAATGCGCCGTTCGCCGCGGTCGTCGTCGATGCGCAGCCCGTCGCGGCGGATCGCATCGAGATGCGCATCGTTCACGTCGATCAGCGTGACGGCTTCGCCGCTTTCGGCCAGCCGCGCGCCGAACAGCGAGCCCATCGCGCCGGCGCCCAGAATTGCAATTCTCATCGTCGGCGGCCTCGTCAGAACGGATAGTGGCGCGGCGCCGTCTGCACGGTGATCCAGCGCAGGTCGGTGAACGCGGCGATGCCGGCCTTGCCGCCGAAGTGGCCGAAACCGCTGTCCTTCACGCCGCCGAACGGCATCTGCGCCTCGTCGTGCACGGTCGGGCCGTTCACGTGACAGATGCCCGATTCGATGCGCGCCGCGACGCGCAGCGCCCGCGCGACGTCGCGGCTGAACACGGCCGACGCCAGCCCGAACGCGTTGTCGTTCGCGCAACGGATCGCGGCCTCCTCGCCGTCGACGCGCACGATGCCCTTCACCGGGCCGAACGATTCTTCCGCGTAGATGCGCATCGCCGGCGTCACATGGTCGAGCAGCGTCGCCGGGAACAGCGTGGTGTCGGCCTTGCCGCCGCACAGCAGCGTCGCGCCGTGCGCGAGCGCATCGTCGATCAGCGCGTTGCAGCGCTCGACCGCCTTCGTGTCGATCAGCGAACCGAGCACGACGGGCCCGTTGCGCGGATCGCCGAGCGGCAGCGACGCGGCCTTGTCGGCGAGCTTCGCGACGAACGCATCGGCGATCGCCGCGTCGACGACGATGCGCTCGGTCGACATGCAGATCTGCCCGGAATTCGCGAATGCGCCGAATGCGGCCGCGGCGACCGCCGCGTCGAGATCGGCATCGTCGAGCACGACGAACGGCGCCTTGCCGCCGAGTTCCAGCACCGACGGCTTCAGGTGACGCGCGCACGCTTGCGCGACGATCCGCCCAACCCGCGTCGAGCCGGTGAAATTCACGCGGCGCACGGCCGGATGCGCGATCAGCGCATCGACGACGGCGCCCGCATCGTCGGGCGCGTTCGTCACGAAGTTGACGACGCCCGGCGGCAGTCCGGCCTCCTGCAGCGCCTCGACGATCAGCCCGTGCGTGACGGGACACAGCTCCGAGCCCTTCAGCACGACCGTGTTGCCGCACGCGAGCGGCAGCGCGAGCGCGCGCGTCGCGAGGATCACCGGCGCGTTCCACGGCGCGATGCCGAGCACGACGCCTGCCGGTTGCCGCACGCCCATCGCGAGCGAGCCCGGCACGTCCGACGGAATCAGCTCGCCGCCGACCTGCGTGGTGAGCGATGCGGCCTCGACGAGCCCGCTCGCCGCGAGGTGAACGTTGAAGCCAGCCCACAGCGCGGACGCCCCCGTCTCGGCCGCCATCGCCGCAACGAACTGGTCGTGCTTCGCTTCGAGCGCGGCGGCCGCCTTCAGCAGCAAGGCGCGCCGCGCGCCGGGCCCGAGCGCGGCCCAGTCGGGAAATGCACGGGCTGCCGCATCGGCCGCCGCGCGCGCATCGTCGACGGTGCATGCGGGCGCTTCGGACGCGACTTGGCCGTCGAGCGGGTTGCGGCGCACGAAGGTCGCGCCGCCGGACGAGTGGCGGCGTTCGCCGCCGATCAGCATCGCTACGGTTTGCATGGCATCTCCGGAAGGACGCGCGCGGCGCGTCACGCAATCTCGACTTCGACGACGACCGGCGTCGCGGCACGCAGCGCGTCGGTCAGCGTGTCGCGCAGCTTCGCCGCTTCGGCGACGCGCACGCCGCGGCAGCCCATCCCTTGCGCGAGCGCGACGAAATCCAGGTCGGGCAGCTCGGTGCCCTGCACCGGGTCGCCCGGACCAAAGCCGAACACGGGCGCGAAATCCTGCAGCGCCGCGTAACGCCGGTTGTTCAGGATCACGAACGTGATCGGCAGTTTCAGCTGCGCGGCGCTCCACAACGCCTGGATCGAATACAGGCTCGAGCCGTCGCCGATCAGCCCGATCACGCGCCGGCCCGGCTGCGCGAGCGCGACGCCGACCGCGGCCGGCATCCCGTAGCCGAGCCCGCCGCTGTCCATCGTGTAGAACGTGCCGCTGCGCGTGAACGGCAGATGCTCCTGCATCACCGGCCGCGCGCTCGGCGCCTCCTCGACGACGATGTCGGACGCGTCGCGCACGTCGGCGAGCGTCTGCAGCGCGAACGCGACCGACATGCGCTCGCCGGCGGCGGGCGCGTCGACGCGTACCCGCGGCGCGCGCGCCGCGGGCATCGGCCGCTCGGGCGGCGCCGGTCGCGCGAGCAGGTCGCGCGCGGCGAGCCGCAAATTGCCGACGACCGCATCGCCCGACGGCGTCCACGCGGCGACGCCCGGATCGTCGACGAGCTGCACGAGCGTCGCGCCCGGCGGCAGGTGCGGGCCGAAGCCTTCGATGTGATAGGTGAACGCGGGCGCGCCGAACGCGAACACGAGATCGTGCCCGTCGAGCCGCGCGACGATCTTCTCGCGAATCGCGGGCAGGAAGCCGGCGAACAGCGGATGGTCTTCCGGAAAGCTGCAGCGCCCCGACATCGGCGCGACGTACACGCGCGCCCGGTGCCGCTCGGCGAGGCGCACGACGTCGTCCCATGCTCCCGCGCGATCGACGGCCGCGCCGACCACGAACGCCGGGCGCCGCGCGGCGTCGAGCGCGTCGCCGAGCCGCGCGAGCGCGTCGGGATCGGGCCGCACGATGCTGCTGACGTCGCGCCGCGGCAGCCGTTCGGCCGGCTGGTCCCAGTCGTCGACCGGGATCGACACGAACACGGGGCCGCGCGGCTCCTGCATCGCGATGCGGTACGCGCGCGCGATCGCGGCCGGCACGTCCTGCGCCCGCGCCGGCTCGATGCTCCATTTCACGTACGGCTTCGGCAGCTCGGCGGCCTGCGTCGCGCCGAGGAACGGATCGAACGGCAGAATCGCGCGCGCCTGCTGGCCCGCGGTGACGATCAGCGGGGTGCGGTTCTTGAACGCGGTAAACAGATTGCCCATTGCGTTGCCGACACCCGCCGCCGAATGCAGGTTGACGACCGCCGCATTGCCGGTGGCCTGTGCATGGCCGTCGGCCATCCCGACCACGACGGCTTCGTGCAGGCCGAGCACGTAGCGGAAATCGTCGGGGAAGTCGCGGAACATCGGCAGCTCGGTCGAACCGGGATTGCCGAACACGCGGTCGATACCGAACTGACGGAGCAGGTCGACGACCGCGTCGCGGACGGTGATCGATGCGGAAGGGGGCGGATGGCCGGACATGCTCGGGTGTCTCCTCGATGACTGGGCGGTTTCCACAGTATCGAAGTGCAAGCCATTCTCGGATACTGTATTTTCTGCAAAAAGCCATTACGATCCGGCATGACTTTCGATCTCCGACAATTACGCGCGTTCACGACGATCGTCGCGTCCGGCAGCCTCGGCCGCGCGGCCGACGCGCTGCACGTCACGCAGCCGGCGTTGAGCCGGATCCTGAAGCGGCTGGAGGAACAGGTCGGCGCGCCGCTGTTCGAGCGCCATTCGAAGGGCGTGCAGCTCACCGCGTTCGGCGAGGCGCTGCTGCCGCATGCGACGCTGCTGCAGCACGAGGCCGAGCATGCGCGCGAGGAGCTCGACGCGATGCGCGGGTTCGCGAAGGGCACGATCAAGGTCGGCGCGGTGGGCAGCATCGCGAGCCTCGTGCTGCCGATCGCGGTCGGCCGCGTGCTCGACCGCTGGCCGAACCTGCGCGTCGAGATCATCGAAGGCGTGTGGGACCGGCTCGCGGAAGGGCTGATCAAGCACGAGATCGACCTCGCGCTGTCCGCGCACGGGCCCGATACCGACGAGATCGTCGCGATTCCCGAGTGCCGCTGGGAAGACCGGAGCCATATCGTTGCGGCGCCGCACCATCCGCTGCGCGCGCTCGGCCGCCCGCCGACGCTCGCCGATACGCTGCACGCGCGCTGGGCGATTCCGCCGCGCGGCACCGCGCCGTTCGACCACATGCGCGCGACCTTCGACGCGCACGGGCTGCCGCTGCCCGACATCGCGGTCGAGACGCGCTCGGTCACGACGCTCAAAAGCCTGGTCGCGCACGCCGGTTTCCTGAGCTGGATGGCCGAGCCGATGGTCGGCGCCGAGCAGCGCGCCGGCACGATCGACACGCTGCCCGTGCGCGAAGTGGTCGCGGTGCGTACGCTCACCGCGTTCCGGCGCCGCCACGGCATCCTGCCGGGGCCGGCCGGCAAGCTGCTCGACGAACTCGTCGCGCTCACGCGCGAAGGACGCTGACGTTCGTTTCCTGCCGGCTCCGCGTCCGCCCTGCCCGCGCGCCGCCGCAGCGCACCATCGAAATGCCGCGTCCCCGCCTTGACTTTCGTTCGCCCGAATACGATCATTCGCTCACATAAAGAGCAAATGATCGTATTCGACAGGACAGACAGGCAGGAAAAGGAGACACCGGATGAGCGAATCGCCCTCCGCCCACGCGCCCGTGCTGCTGCACATCGGCGCCGGCTCGTTTCACCGCGCGCATCAGGCGTGGTATCTGCACCGCGTGAACGCCGCCGTGCCGGCCGACGAGCGCTGGTCGCTGACCGTCGGCAACATCCGCGACGACATGCGCGCGACGATGGACGCGCTCGCCGCGCAGCACGGCGCGTACACGCTCGAAACCGTCACCCCGCAGGGCGAGCGCGCGTACGAGACGATCCGCGCGATCACGCGCGTGCTGCCGTGGTCGATCGACCTTGCCGCACTGATCGACGCCGGCGCCGATCCGGCCTGCCGGATCGTGTCGTTCACCGTCACCGAAGGCGGCTACTACCTCGACGAACACAACCGGCTCGACGTCGCCAATGCCGATCTCGCCGCCGACCTGCAGGGCGCGCGCACGACGCTGTACGGCGCGCTCGCGGCGCTGCTCGCCGAACGCGTGAAGCGCGGCGCGGGCCCGCTCACGCTGCAAAGCTGCGACAACCTGCGCAACAACGGCGCTCGCTTTCGCGCCGGCATGCGCGAATTCCTCGAACGGCGCGGCGAAGGCGGCCTGCTCGCGTGGTTCGATGCGCACGTCGCGACGCCCAGCGCGATGGTCGACCGCATCACGCCGCGCCCGACCGCCGACGTGCGCGAGCGCGTCCTCGTGGCCACCGGCGTCGACGATGCGTGCCCGGTGATGGGCGAATCGTTCATCCAGTGGGTGATCGAGGACCGTTTCGCGGCCGGCCGGCCACGCTGGGAGCTGGCCGGCGCCGAACTCGTCGACGACGTGCATCCGTACGAGGAAGCGAAGATCCGCATCCTCAACGCGACGCACAGCTGCATCGCATGGGCCGGCACGCTCGCGGGCCATACCTACATCCACGAAGGCACGCACGACCCGGCGATCCGCCGCTTCGCGCACGACTACGTGACGCAGGACGTGATCCCGTGCCTCACGCCGAGCCCGCTCGATCTCGCGCGCTACCGCGACGTCGTGCTGGAGCGCTTCGGCAATCCGTACGTGCTCGACACGAACCAGCGCGTCGCGGCCGACGGTTTCTCGAAGATCCCCGGTTTCATCGCGCCGACGCTCGTCGAATCGTTCGCGCGCGGCGCGGCACCCATTGCCACCGCCGTGCTGCCCGCACTGTTCCTGCGCTTTCTCGAACGCTGGGCGCGCGGCACGCTGCCGTATGCGTACCAGGACGGCGTGATGGACGACAGCAGCGCCCGCGCGATCGTCGGGGCCTCAGACCCCGTTGTCGCGCTCGGCGCGAACCGCGCGCTGTGGGGCTCGCTCGCCGGCAACGCGGCGCTGTTCGACGCGCTGCGCGCCGGGCTCGCGCGCGTCGACGCATGGCTCGCCGCACGCTGATGACCCGCGCGCGGCGCCCGGCCGCGCCACCGGGCGAACCCGCTTGGCACATGCCGTGCGGCACGGCTAAAGTAGCGGCTCCTCTCTGACGGAACGGATCGCTCATGTATCTCGGCATCGACCTCGGCACCTCGGAAGTGAAGGTGCTGCTGCTCGCCCCGGACGGCGCGGTCGTCGGCACCGCCGGCTCGCCGTTCAGCGTGTCGCGACCGCATCCGCGCTGGGCCGAACAGCATCCGGACGACTGGTGGCGAGGCACGCTCGCCGCGCTCGCCGCGCTGCGCGAACGGCACCCGCAGGCGTTCGCGCAGGTACGCGGCATCGGCCTGTCGGGCCAGATGCACGGCGCCGTGCTGCTCGGCCGCGACGATCGCGTGCTGCGCCCCGCGATCCTGTGGAACGACATGCGCAGCGCCGACGAATGCGCGCTGCTCACCGAACGCGCGCCCGATCTCCACGCACTGGCCGGCAACCTCGCGATGCCCGGCTTCACCGCGCCGAAACTGCTGTGGGTCGCGAAGCACGAGCCCGACGTGTTCGCGGCGACCGCGTGCGTGCTGATGCCGAAGGACTACCTGCGATTCCGGCTGACCGGCGCGAAAGTGTCCGATCCGTCGGACGCAGCCGGCACGCTGTGGCTCGACGTCGCGCGCCGCGACTGGTCCGATGCGCTGCTCGACGCGTGCCGGATGACGCGCGGGCAGATGCCGCGCATCGTCGAAGGCAACGCGCCGTCCGGCACGTTGCGCGCGGACGTCGCGCGCGAACTGGGGTTGTCCGAGGCCGTCGTGGTCGCGGGCGGCGGCGGCGACAACGCGACGAGCGCGCTCGGCATCGGCGCGATCCACGCGGGCGACGGCTTCGTGTCGCTCGGTACGTCCGGCGTGCTGAGCGTGGTCGGCGACCGCTTCATGCCGAATCCCGCGTCGGCCGTGCATGCGTTCTGTCATGCGATTCCCGACCGCTGGCAACTGATGAGCGTCGTGCTGTCGGCCGCGAGTTGCCTGCGCTGGGTCTGCAAGCTGACCGGCACCGACGAGCCCGCGCTGCTCGCCGAAGTCGAGGCGCTCGACGCCGACGCACTCGCGGCGGCGCCGCTGTTCCTGCCCTACCTGTCGGGCGAGCGCACGCCGCACAACGATCCGTACGCGCAAGGCGCGTTCTTCGGCATGACGCACGCAACCGACCGCGCGCACCTCGGCTACGCGGTGCTCGAAGGCGTGACGCTCGGCCTCGCCGACGGTCTCGACGCGCTGCACGCGGCCGGCGTCGAGACCGACCAGTTGTCGCTGATCGGCGGCGGCGCGCGCAGCGCGTTCTGGGCGCAACTGATCGCGGACGCGCTGAACGTGCGCACGCGTCAGCACGGCGGCGGCGAAACCGGCGCGGCGCTCGGCGCGGCACGGCTCGGCTGGCTGGCCGTCGGCGGCGATCCGCATACGGTGCTGACCAAGCCGCCGGTACGCGCCGAATACGCGCCGGACGCCGCCCGCCATGCGCGGCTGCGCGAACGCCTCGACGCTTTCCGCACGCTGTACCGCCACGTGCGGCCGCTGTACGAACCGTCGCGCGCACGACTCGCGTAGGCGCCGCGCTCGCGCGACCGGCCGCCGGCCGCGCGCGCGACATGCGGTACAGTGGATGCCGTCATGCGGCCCGCCGGCCGGTCCGCGGGGCGGCCCCCAGATCCGAACCGAATCGCTATCGTGTCCAAGTCCTCAGAAAAACTCGATCTCGCCACGCGCGCCGCGTGGCTCTATTACGTCGCGGGCGACACGCAGAACGAAATCGCCGAAAAGCTGCAGGTGTCGCGCCCCGTCGCACAGCGCCTCGTCGCGTTCGCGGTCGAGAAGAACCTGATCCGTGTGCGCGTCGACCATCGGCTCGCCGACTGTCTCGATCTCGGCGCGCAACTGTCGAAACGCTATGGCCTCGCGATGTGCGAAGTCGTGCCGGTCGACGCCGATGCGCCCGACGCGATCGACCGCAAGCTCGCGGTCGCCGGCGCGCAGGTGATGGAGCGCTACCTGAACGAAACGCGGCCGATGGTGATCGCGGTCAGCAGCGGCCGGACGCTGAAGGCCGCGGTCGCGCAGATCGCGCAAATCGACCGCCCGCAGCACCGGCTCGTATCGATGGTCGGCGCGATCGCGGCCGACGGCTCGTCGAACCGCTACGACGTCGCGCAGTACATCTCCGAGAAAACCGGCAGCAAGCACTTCCTGCTGCCTGCGCCGCTGTTCGCGGACAGCGACGCCGAACGCGCGCAGTGGTGCAATCACCGGCTGTACCGGATCGTCGAGGCGCTGTCGGGCAAGGCCGACGTCGCGTTCGTCGGGATCGGCAACATCGGCCCGCACTGCCCGCTCTACGAAGACGGCTTCATCACCGAACAGGAGCGCGACGAGATGACCGCGCTCGGCGCGGTGGCCGAACTGCTCGGCGTGCCGATCGACGCGCAGGGCACGCAGATCACCGTGTCGACCAGCGCGCGCGTGACGAGCGTCGCGCTCGCGACGCCGCCGAAGCTGCCCACGATCGCGTTCGCCGGCGGCCCGAAGAAACACGACGCGGTGATTGCCGCGCTGCGCGGCGGCTGGCTGTCGGGGCTCGTCACCGACGAAACCTGCGCGCGCGCCGCGCTCGCCGCGAAGGCGGCCTGACGCCGACGTCGCCATCGCGCACGCCGGCTCAGGCCGCGCGCGGCGCCGGAAATGCATGGCGGCGGGCGCGCCACGCGCCGACCCACGCCAGCGCCAGCAGCACGACGAGCACCCACGGAATCGCGCCGGCGCCCGTCGCGTCGAGCAGCATCCCGCCTGCGATGCCGCCACCGGCGATCGCGAGATTCCAGACCGTCACGAGCATCGACTGCGCGACGTCGGCCGATTCCCCCGCCGCGTTCGCAGTGGCGGTCTGGAACAGCGTCGGCGCACCGCCGAACGCGAGCCCCCACAGCACGACGCCCGCATAGACGACCGTCATCCCCGAGCCGGCGCCGAGCATCGCCGCCGCCAGCGCGAACAGCGCGATGCTGGCGAGCGTCAGGCGTCGCTGCGCGGCGCCGATCCACGCGCCCGTCAGCGCGATGCCGACCAGCGACGCGACGCCGAACACGAACAGCACCACGTCGACCTGCGCGCCCATCCGCACGCCCGCGAGGAACGGCGCGACGTACGTGTACAGCAGGTTGTGCGCGAGCACGTACGCGAACATCACCGCCAGCACCGGCCGCACGCCGGGCAGCGTCATCACGCCGAGCACCGGCTCGCGCGCGCCGGCCGCCTGCCCCGGATAGTCGGGCACACGCAGCCGGATCCAGCCGATCAGCACGAGCGCCGCGAGCGTGATGCCCGCGAACGCGATGCGCCAGCCGAACATCGCGCCGAGCGCGGTACCCGCCGGAATGCCGATCGACATCGCCGCCGGTATGCCGAGCATCGCGATCGCGATCGCACGGCCGCGCAGCGACGGGTCGACCAGCCGGCTCGCGTAGCCCGCGAGCAGCGCCCACAGCAGCCCGGCCGACATCCCCGCGACGAAGCGCGCCGCCAATGTGAGCGCGTAATACGGCGACCCGGCCGTCAGCGCATTCGAGACGACGAAGCCGGCCAGCGCCGCGAGCAGCAGCCGGCGCCGGCGCATCGCACGGGTCGCGGCGACGAGCGGAATCGCCGCGACGATCGAGCCGAGCGCGTAGACGGTCACCAGTTGGCCGATCAGCGCCTCGGTCACGTGCAGGTCGGCACTCATCAGCGGCAGCAGGCCGGCCGGCAGGGCTTCGGTGAGCACCGTGATGAAGCCGGCGGTGGCGAGCGCGAGCAGGTTCGCGACGGGCAAGCGTGCGCGGGCCGGCGTGGACGAATCTGCCGCTCGATCGACAGCGCGGTCGGAGACGGATACGCACTCGCTCATTGCGCGCTCCGATCGTCGACGCCATACACCGCATCGCGCACGTCGGTGACGATGCGCCCGTGCATCCCTTCGTACAACGTATTGGTCAACGCCACCACCGTCAGCCCTGCCGCGCGGTCGACGAACCACGCGTGCCCGTACGCACCGCCCCAGCGCCAGGTGCCGACCGACTCCGGCGATTGCGCGGCCACCGGGTCATGCAGCACGGAAAAACCGAGCCCGAAACCGAATCCCGGCGCATCCGGCAAGTCGTGCGCGCCCGGCTGCACCCGCGCCATCTCGTCGATCCAGCGCGGTGCGAGCCAGCCGTCGAGGCCCGTGCGCAGCGTATCGAGCAGCGTCAGGCAATCGTGCGCGGTGCCGACCATGCCCGCGCCACCCGACGGCCACGCGGTCGCATCGAACGCGCGCGCCGGCTCGAAGCGGATGCCGACCGTGCCGTCGAATACCGGCACGAGATCGTCGTCCGCCATCCGGCGCGGCACGTCGGGCGTACTGACGTAAGGCGTCGCCAGACGCGCCGCGTCATGCGTGAAAAATGCCGTGTCGGTCATCCCGAGCGGCGTCGTCACGAGCGCGGTCACGGCGTCGGCGAGCGGCCGGCCATCGACCGCCTCGATCAGCGCACCGACCACGTCGGTCGCAAGCGAGTAGCCCCACGATGTGCCGGGCGCGAACTGCAGCGGCACGCCGGCGATGCGCCGGACGTTCTCGGCGAGCGACAGGCTCGCTCGGTCCATCCCGTCGGACACGCCCGCGCGCGCATACGGGCCGTCGGCGGCGGCTTCGAGAAAGCGATAGCCGAGCCCGGCCGTATGCGACAGCAGATGCCGCAGCGTGATGTTCGCCGGCGTGCCGTCCGCGAGCGTCGGCGTGAACGCGGGCAGCCAGCGCGCGACCGGCTCGTCGAGCCCGATCTTCGATGTCGCGACCAGCCGCATCGCGGCGGCCGTCACGATCGGCTTGGATACCGACGCGAGCCGGAACAGCGTGTCCTCGCGCATCGGCGTGCCGGCTTCGCGATCGGCCAGCCCGGCCGCGCGTGCATAACGCAATTCGCCGTCGCGCGCGACCAGCACGACCGCGCCGACCGCGCGCGCATCGGCCAACGCGCGGTCGAGCACGGCATCGAGCCGGGCGCGCAGCGCGGCATCCGGTTCGGCGCGGCGGGCGGTGACAGGCAGTGATGACATGGCGTGACCTCGAACAGTGAAGGAACGCCCATCGTAGGGAGCCGGCACGAGAAGAAAAATCGGGTTAGAGTTCCGGACACTCCGGACATGGGTGTCCGTAATCGAGAACCTGCATGGAAAATCTTGGCGGCTTCGTCGTGTTCGTCCAGGTCGCGGAAACGCGCAGCTTCGTCGCGGCCGGCCGTGCGCTCGGACTGTCGGCGTCGGCGATCGGCAAGCGCATCGCGCGGCTCGAGGCACGCCTGAACGTGCGGCTCTTTCACCGCAGCACGCGCAGCATCACGCTGACGGCCGAAGGCGCGCGCTTTCTCGAACGATGCCGGCGCGTGATCGCCGAAATCGACGCGGCCGAGCGGGAACTCACGCAGAGCGTCGAGGCGCCGCGCGGGCGGCTGCGCGTGAGCCTGCCGACGATCGGCACGTTGCTGTTGCCGGTGCTCGCCGACTTCATGGCCGCGTATCCGGAGATCGAGCTCGACATCGATTTCAGCGACCGGATCGTCGACGTGATCGACGAAGGCTTCGACGTGGTACTGCGCACCGGCCATCCGACCGATTCCCGACTGTCGTCGCGGCTGCTCGGCCACTTCCGCCAGCACCTGGTCGCGTCGCCCGACTATCTCGAACGGCACGGCACGCCGCGCACGCCGGCCGACCTCGCGCAGCACCGCTGCCTGCATTACCGATTCCCGAGCAGCGGCAAGCTCGAGATCTGGCCGCTGCGCGCGCCGCGCACCGGCACGCCGCCGGAGGTACCCGTCTCGATGGTCAGCAACAACGCCGAGACGCGCCTGTGCTTCGCGCTGCGCGGGCTCGGCATCGCGTGCCTGCCCGAGTTCTTCGTGCGCGACACGCTCGCCGACGGCAGGCTGCGCGCAGTGCTCGACGATCACGTCGCGAGCCGCACGCCGTTCTACGTGCTGTGGCCGTCCGGCCGCCATCCGCTGCCCAAGCTACGCGCGTTCGTCGACTACATGACCGAGCATTTGCGGCTGTAACCGGCGCGCCGCCGTCACGCCGCCTTCGCGTGCGCGCTCAGCCGCCGGAACGCCTGCCCGTTTTCGTCGAACAGGTGGCAGTGCTCGGGCTGCGCATGCACGCGCAGCGCCTCGCCGGTGCGGTACGTGTCGAGCGGCGGAATCCGCGCGATCAGCCCGTCCGGCGCGACGGCCGACTCCGCATACAGATACGCGGCATCGCCGAGCGATTCGACCGCCATCGTCCGCGCGGCGACGCCGGCCGCCGCCGCATCGACCAGCAGGTGCTCGGGCCGCACGCCGACGGTCACCGCCGCGCCGCGCTGCAGCCCCGCCGCGTCGACCGCCACGCGCTGCGTCTCGCCGCTGTCGAAGCGCACCAGCACGCCGCCCGCATCGGCCGATTCGACCGCGCCCTTCAGGAAGTTCATCTTCGGCGAGCCGATGAAGCCCGCGACGAACAGGTTCGCCGGTGCGTGATACAGCGCGTTCGGCGTGCCGACCTGCTGTACCGCGCCGCCCGACAGCACGACGATCTTGTCGGCGAGCGTCATCGCCTCGACCTGGTCGTGCGTCACGTAGATCATCGTCGTCTTCAGCTCGTCGTGCAGCCGCGCGAACTCCAGCCGCATCTTCACGCGCAGCGCGGCATCGAGGTTCGACAGCGGTTCGTCGAACAGGAACACCTTCGGCTTGCGCGTGATCGCGCGGCCGATCGCGACGCGCTGCCGCTGGCCGCCCGACAGCTGCTTCGGCTTGCGATCGAGCAGGTGGTCGATGTGCAGGATCTTCGCGGCCTGCTTCACGGCCTGGTCGATCTCGGGCTTCTTCGCACCCGCGAGCTTCAGGCCGAACGCCATGTTGTCGTACAGCGTCATGTGCGGATACAGCGCATACGACTGGAACACCATCGCGATGCCGCGCTTCGCGCTCGGCACGTCGTTGACCTTCGCGCCGTCGATCAGCAGGTCGCCGCTCGAGATGTCCTCGAGGCCGGCGATCATCCGCATCAGCGTGGATTTGCCGCAGCCGCTCGGGCCGACGAACACGACGAATTCGCCGTCGGCGATGTCGAGGTTCACGTTGCGCAGCACTTCGGTGTCGTCGTAGCGCTTCGCGATGTTGCGCAGGAGCACGCTTGCCATGATCTGTCTCCGTTCGTTCGTGATGCGCCGCCGTGCAGGCAGCGCCTGATCGTTGCTAGTGGGGCAGCACCGCGCCCGTCGCCTGCCAGCGCGCGACGTAGCCGGGCAGCTCGTGCATGTCGTCGAATACGTGACGCGCGCCGATGCTGCGCAACGCGTCGATCTGGGCCGCCGATGCGTGCCCGCCGCCGACGAAGCCGAGCACGGTCATGCCGGCCGCCGCCGCCGCGGTGATGCCGGTCACGCTGTCCTCGACGACCAGGCAATTCGCGGGCGCCGCGCCGAGCGTGCGCGCGGCCGCCAGATACACGTCCGGCGCCGGCTTCGGCCGCGCGACCGAATCCGCGCAGAACAGCCGGTCGCCGAAAAAGCGCGCGAGGCCGGTGCGTGCGAGCGCCGCCTCGACGTACGCGCGATAGCTGTTGCTCGCGCAGGCCGTCGTCAGTCGAATCGCGGCCAGCGCCGCATCGATGCCGTCGACCATCGGCGCGTTGACGGCCGCGGCCTCCACCGCGCGGCGGATCGCGTCGACGTCGTCGGCCGACAGCGTGCGGCCGACCGCATCGGCCGCCCCGGCCAGCACGCGCTCGATGCGCAGCCCGAGCAGCGGCATCACGGCCGGCCGCGCGTCGACGCCCGGCCAGCGCGCATCGAGTTCGCGCACGATCACGTCGGCGGCCACGGCCTCGCTGTCGATCAGCACGCCGTCGCAGTCGCAGATCAGCACGTTCACGCCATGATTTGCCGCGCTCATTTGACCGCCCCGAACGTGAGCCCGCGCACGAGCTGCTTCTGCGACAGCCAGCCGACGATCAGGATCGGCGCGACCGCGAGCAGCGACGCGGCGGACAGCTTCGCCCAGAACAGCCCTTCGGGGCTCGAGTACGACGCGATGAACACGGTCAGCGGCGCGGCGTTCGAGCTCGACAGGTTGATGCTCCAGAACGCCTCGTTCCACGACAGGATCACGAGCAGCAGCGCGGTGGACGCGAGCCCCGGCAGCGCCATCGGCATCAGCAGGTAGACGATTTCCTGCCACGTCGACGCGCCGTCGATGCGCCCGGCCTCCAGGATGTCCTTCGGGATCTCGTTGAAGTACGTGAAGGTCATCCACACCGCGATCGGCAGGTTGATCAGCGTGTAGACGATCACGAGCCCCGACACCGTATCGAGCAGCCCCGCGTTCTTCCACAGCAGGTAGATCGGCACCAGCACGCCGACCGACGGCATCATCTTGGTCGACAGCATCCACAGCAGCACCTTCTGCGTGCGGTGGTTCGGGAAGAACGCCATCGCGTAGGCGGCCGGCACCGCGAACAGCAGCGAGATCACCGTGACGCCGGCCGAGATCAGCACCGAATTCCACGCGAACGCGAAGTAGTTGCTGCGCGCGAACACCTCGCGGAAGCTGTCGAGCGTCGGCATGAAGAACAGCGACGACGCGTACGCCTGCTGCTCGGTCTTGAACGCGGTGATCGCCATCCAGAAGATCGGGAAGAACAGCAAGAGCGCGATCAGCCACGCGAGCGTGCCGGGCAGCGCGCGCCGCACGAGGTCGAACGCGGCCGGCGCGCGCCGGCCCGAGAAGGTCAGGTCGCTCATTTCTCGTATTCCCCTTTCAGGTTGCGCGCGAGCATCCGCACGAGGAAGAACGACACGACGTTCGCGACCACGACGGCGATGATGCCGCCCGCGGATGCGAGGCCGACGTCGAACTGCTGCAGGCCGAGCGCGTAGATCAGGTACGACAGGTTGGTCGTCGCGTCGCCGGGGCCGCCGCCGGTCGTCGTGTAGATTTCCGCGAAGATCGACAGCAGGAAGATCGTCTCCATCATCACGACCACGGCGATCGCGCGCTTCAGGTGCGGCAGCGTGATGTAGAAGAACATCGCGATCGGGCCGGCGCCGTCGATGCGCGCGGCTTCCTTCTGCTCCTGGTCGAGCGACTGGATCGCGGTGAACAGGATCAGGAACGCGAACGGCAGCCATTGCCACGCGACGATGATGATCACCGCGGTCAACGGGTAATCGGCGAACCAGTCGATCGGCGTCATCCCGAGCGCGCGCATCGCGTTCGCGACGAGCCCGTACACCGGATGCAGGATCATGTTCTTCCAGATCAGCGCGGAGACGGTCGGCATCACGAAGAACGGCGCGATCGCGAGCAGGCGCGCGACGCCCTGCCCGTAGAACTTGCGGTCGAACAGCACGGCCATCAGCACGCCGCCGACCACGGTGATCGCGAGCACCGCGCCGATCAGCACGAGCGTGTGCCAGATCGCGGGCAGGAACGACGGATCGGTCGCGAGGAAGCGGTAATTGTCGAACCCGGCGAAGCCCTTCACGTCCGGGTTCAGCAGGTTGTAGCGCGAGAACGAATACCAGATCGTCATCGCGAGCGGAATCGACATCCACAGCAGCAGCACCGCGACGGACGGCGACACGAGCCAGCTCGCGCCGCCGCGCGCGCGGCGCGGCGCGCCGGGCGGCGACGACGCGTCGCCGACCGACGGCGCGTGAGCGTGACTCAGGGGAAGACGCAGGTGACGCATGATCGGAGTCCCTCCGGTTGATGCGCGGGCGCGAACGGCCGCCCGCCTGTCCGCCTCGCCGGCCCGCGCCGTGTGCCACGGCGCCCGACGCGGGCCGCGCGACGGCTTGCGCGTTACTTCTTGTAGCCGGCCTGCCGCACCGCGCGGTCGGCCGCGGCCTGGCCCGCGGCGAGCGCCTGGTCGACCGACATCTGGCCCGCGACCGCGCCCGCGATCGACTGGCCGACCACCGTGCCGAACGACTGGAATTCAGGAATCCCGACGTACTGCACGCCCGTGTACGGCACCTTCTTCAGCGACGGATCGTTCGGGTCGGCCGTCTCGATCGCCTTCAGCACGAAGTCGGAGAACGGCGCGGCGGCCTTGTACTCGGCGCGCTGATACGTCGACGTGCGCGTGCCCGGCGGCACCGACGCCCAGCCTTCGTCCTTGCCGACCATCTCGATGTACTGCTTCGACGTCGCCCACGCGATGAACTTGCGCGCGGCGTCCTGCTGCTTCGACGTTTTCGGCACGGCGAGCGCCCATGCCCACAGCCAGTGCGAGCCCTTCGGCGTCGCGGCGACCGGCGCGGCCGCGAAGCCGATCTTGTCGGCCACCTGCGACTGCTGCTTGTTGTAGAGCATCCCGGCCGCGACCGTCGCGTCGATCCACATCGCGCACTTGCCGGACGCGGTCAGCGTCAGGTTCTCGTTGAAACCGTTCGAGCTCGCTCCGGGCGGGCCGTTCTTCTTCAGCAGGTTCACGTAGAAATTGATCGCCTTCTTCCATTCGGGCGACGTGAGCTGTGCGTTCCAGTTCTCGTCGAACCAGCGCCCGCCGAACGTGTTCACGACCGTCGACACGTACGCCATGTTCTCGCCCCAGCCGGCCTTGCCGCGCAGGCAGATCCCGTAGGTGCCCTTCGACTTGTCGGTGAGCTTGTCCGCGAATTCGGCGATCTGGTCGTAGGTCGGCTGGTCAGGCATCTTCAGCCCCTTCGCCGCGAACAGGTCCTTGCGGTAGAACGTCATCGAGCTTTCGACGTAGAACGGCAGCGCGTAGAGCTGGCCGTTGTACGACAGGCTGTCGCGCGCGGTCTTCACGATGTCGTTCAGGTCGTAATCGGCCGGCAGGCCCGTGATCGGCGCGAGCCAGCCGCGCTTGCCCCACTGCGGCGTTTCATAGGTGCCGATCGCCATCACGTCGAACTGGCCGCTGCCGGTCGTGATGTCGGTCGTCGCGCGCTGGCGCAGCACGTTCTCCTCGAGGATCACCCAGTTCAGCTTGATGTCGGGGTTCGCCTTCTCGAACGCCGGCGACAGCTTCTTCAGCTCGATCATGTCGGGGTTGTTCAGCGTCGCGATCGTCAGCGTGCCGGCGGACGCCGCGCAGGCCGCCGTCGCGAGCGCGGCTCCGGCGAAACAGCGGGCGGCGGCGTCGAGCATCTTTCGTTGCATGGCATGTCTCCTGTGATTGTTCGAAATGTCGTCGGTCTTGCATCGGTGTTGCGTCGTTTCCTTCGCGGCCCGTCATGCCGGCCGCTGCATGCCGCACGCGCGCGCATAATGCGCGATCACGTCGCGTATCCGGTGGCGCACCCATGCGCGCGGCGCCTTCGCGAGGCCGCCCGCGCGGCATGCCGCGTAGACATCCGGCAGCCACTGCGCGACGAGCGTCTCCGGCACCGGCTGTCGCGCGAGGTTGTCGAACAGCTGCTCGACCGCGGCCGCGACGGCCGGCTGCAGCCAGTAATAGCGGATGCGGTCGCTGTAGCTGAACTGGCGCGCGAGCCGCTGCGCGGTCTCGTCGCCGCGGTAGTACGGCGCCCAGTGTTCGGGCTGCGCGCGCATTGCAGCATCGACGACGTCGCGCAATCGCGAACGCTGCGCGACGTCGTCGATCAGCGCGTCCTCGATGAACGTCAGCGCGAACAGCGCCTCGCGCAGCGCGAACGTCAGCGCGGGGCCGACCTTCAACACCGCGAAGTGGTCGCGCACCAGCGCGGCGAGCGCCGCCTCGGTCTGGTAGTCGGTCGAATGCGCTTCGAACACGAGGCGCGGTGTCTGCAGGATACTCGCGCCCAGTGACGCTGCCTTGGCACTGTCGTAATCGAGCACGTGGCGATCGTCGAAGTCGACGCCCGGCTGCGCGACGACCGCGACGACGCGCGTCCACGCATCGTCGAGCCCGGCCGCGGAGAACGCGCGGCGGTGCGCATCGAGCGTCGCCGCGATGCTGTCGCTGCGCGTGACCGCGATCCGTGCGATCGCGTCGTTACTTGCGTCGCCGCTCACCTCGCCGCCCGGCGTCGGCACCTCGGTGCCGATCACGTAGACCGGCGCGATGCCGACGCGCGCGGCCGCGTCTTCCGCGACGCGGCACAGCTCGGCCGCGCGCGCGGCGATCGTGCGATCGTCGAGCCGTGCCGGATCGTCGGCGCACGCCATGCTCGCATCGAGGTGGATCTTTTCGAAGCCGGCTTCGACGTAGGCCGCGACCATCGCGGCCGCTTCACGCATCGCGTCGGCCGCGCGACGGTGCCGCCACGGATTCGGGCCGAGATGGTCGCCGCCGAGCACGAGCGCCGACGGCGCGAGCCCGCAGCGCGCGGCGATCGCATCGACGTCGCGACGAAAATCGGCCGGCGTCATGCCCGTATAGCCGCCGAGATGGTTCACCTGATTGCAGGTCGCCTCGATCAACAGCGGCGAGCCGTCCGCGCGCGCCGCTTCGCACGCGGCCTCCAGCACCAGCCGGTGCGCGCTGCAGACCGAATAGATGCCGCGCTGCGCGTCCGCGCGGTTCGCGTCGAAGATCATCCGCAGCACGGTGTCCGCGTGCGCGGTGCGCGTGCGTTCGGCAACGGTCGTCAGGCCGGACATGCGATCCCCCGTTCGGTCAGGAAGCGGTCGATCTCGGCCGCGCTGCTGTTGCCTTCCATCGGGCCGCGCCGCGTGACCGCGATCGCGCCGGCCGCGTTCGCGCGACGCAACGCGACGTCGACGGCCAAGCCCGCGACGAGGCTCGCGACCAGCGTGCCGCCGAAGCAGTCGCCGGCGCCGGTCGGATCGACTTCGTCGACCGCGAACGCCGGCGCGTCGGCCCGGTGCGCGCGCTCGAACGCGACGCTGCCTTGCGCGCCGCGTTTGAGCACGACCCGCTCGAGCAGCGGATGGGTCGCGAGCAGGCCGGCGATCGCGCGCTCGGCCGGCTGCGGCCCGCAGAAGAACGGCAGGTCGGCTTCGCTCGGCAGGAACAGGTGGCACGCGGCGAGCATCTCGTCGAGGGCCGCGCGCATCGGGCGGAAACTCAGCATTTCGGGCCGCACGTTCGGATCGAACGACACCTTGGCGCCGGCGCGCGCAGCCTCGATCACGCCGCGCTGCACCGCGGCGATCGCCGATTCGCTCGTCAGCGACGAGCCCATCACGTGGAAGTAGCGGCAGCCGTCGAACATCGCGGTGTCGACGTCGGACGCATCGACGCACGCGGCCGCGCTGGTGGAAAGCGTGAAGACGAAACTGCGCGAGCCGTCGTCGCGATACGCGACGAACGCGGTGCCGGTCGGGCGGGCGACGCGGCGGATGCGCGCGACGTCGACGCCGTCGCGGGCGAGCCGCGCGACGATCGCGTCGCCGAACGCATCGCGACCGACACAGCCCGCATACGCGACGCGCGCGCCGAGCCGGGCGGCCTGGTCGGCGAAGATCGCCGGCGCGCCGCTCGGGAACGGTCCGGCGAACAGGCCCGGCGTATCGAAACCCTGGCCGCGCTCGGCGGCGACGAATTCCGCCAGCAGTTCGCCGGCGACGACGATCTCGGCCATCAGGCGAGCCCTCCTCGTGCGACGGCGGCCGCGGCGTCGCGGGCCGGCCGGCGGGTGGCGCGTGCGAGCGGCGCCACGTCAGCTCATCCAGTTGCCGCCGTCGACGTTCAACGTCTGGGCGGTGATGTAGTCGGCGTCGGCCGACGCGAGGAACAGCGCGGCGCCCGTCAGGTCGCCCGGCACGCCCATGCGGCCGAGCGGCACGGCTTCGCCCACGAGCCGCTTCTTCTCGCCGAGCGGCCGGTTCTCGTAGCGCGCGAACAGCGCATCGACCTGCTCCCACATCGGCGTGTCGACGACGCCCGGCGCGATGCCGTTCACGTTGATCCGGTGCGGCGCGAGCGCGAGCGCGGCCGACTGCGTATAGCTGATCACCGCGGCCTTGGTCGCGCAGTAGTGCGAAACGAGTGCCTCGCCGCGACGGCCGGCCTGCGACGACATGTTGACGATCTTGCCGCCGCGCCCCTGCTCGACCATCCGCTGCGCGACCGCCTGCATCAGGAAGAACAGCCCTTTCACGTTGACCGAGAACAGCCGGTCGAACACGTCCCACGATTCGTCGAGGAGCGGGCGCATGTCGAACAGCGCCGCGTTGTTGAACAGGATGTCGACGCCGCCGAAGCGCTCGACCGCCGTGGCGACGATCCGCGCGATGTCGTCGCGGCGCGTGACGTCGGCCGTGACGGCCACCGCGCGGCCCGGGTTGGCCTCGATCAGCCGCGCGAGCGAGCCGCCTGCCGGCTTCACGTCGACGAGCACGCAGCGCGCGCCCTCGTCCAGATAGCGTTGCGCGACCGCCTCGCCGATGCCGCTTGCGGCGCCCGTCAGGATCGCGACCTTGTCTTCCAGTCTCACTGGCTGTCTCCGGTTCGTTCTGCTGTACGACGGTCACGAGGTGAGCGAACGCTCGCAAACCGATCAATTGCTCTGTTAGTGATCGAATGATCGGATACGCGATACGCGCTGTCAAGACGACGCGACGGCTTTCTATGACGCGCTGCGGCACGGCGGCGCATGACGACGCCCGGTCGCGCCCGCGCGGCAAGGTGCGGCGCGCACGGTGCGGCGCAGTGGGAGCGGCATGAAGGGGACGGAGCGACGGCGGAACGCGGAATTCGCGCTGCACGGCGCGGCGATACGTTATATCATCGCCGTACTGTGTTTCATCGCCTGCTTCACGCCATGGCTACCTCATCGCCCATTGACGCCCGGCTGTCCCGGGCCGACGCATTCGCCGCCGAACACGGGCTCGCGTGGACACCGCTGCGCCGCCAGGTCTACGAACGCGTGCTGGCCGCGCAACGCCCGATCGGCGCGTACGACCTGCTCGCCGAACTCGAACCGCAACGCGGCCGGGTGCCGCCGACGACCGTCTATCGCGCGCTGGATTTCCTCGTCGAACACGGCTTCATCCACCGGATCGAATCGAAGAACGCATTCTTCGCGTGCTGCGAGATCGGCGTGCCGCACGAAGGCCAGTTCCTGATCTGCGATTCGTGCGGCGACACCGTCGAGATTCCCGGCGGCGACCTCGCGAAGCAGTTGTCCGCGAGCGAGCCCGCGCACGGTTTCGAAGTCCACCACCAGGTCGTCGAGCTGAGCGGCCTGTGCGGACACTGCAAGCGCAAGCCCGCGCAGCGCTGACGCCGAATCGCGGCGTACGCGCCGCCCTTCCAACGAGGAGTTCCATGTCCATTGCCCTGAAGCGCGCGCCGCGGCGCGCCCTGTCGCCTGTCCGCTGGCTGGCCGCCGCCGTCGCCGCGCTGTCGTTCGCCGCGCCCGTGGTCGCGCAGGCCGCGACCGTCAACGTCGTCGCCGCCGAGAATTTCTACGGCGACGTCGCGTCGCAGATCGGCGGCCGCCACGTCGCGGTCACCAGCATCCTCAGCAATCCGGATCAGGATCCGCACCTGTTCGAAGCGAGCCCGAAGACGGCCCGCGCGCTCCAGCACGCGCAGGTCGTGATCTACAACGGCGCCGACTACGATCCGTGGATGGGCAAGCTGCTCGGCGCGTCGAAACAGGCGAAGCGCGCGACGATCGTCGTCGCCGATCTCGTCGGCAAGAAGGCCGGCGACAACCCGCACCTGTGGTACGACCCGGCGACGATGCCGGCGGCCGCACGCGCGATCGCGGCCGAACTCGGCCGCGCCGACCCGGCGAACAAGGCCGAATACGAAGCGAACCTGCAGAAGTTCGTCGCATCGCTGAAGCCCGTCGACGACCAGGTCGCCGCACTGCGCGCGAAGTTCAAGGGGGTGCCCGTGACAGCCACCGAGCCCGTGTTCGGCTACATGTCGGACGCGATCGGCCTCGACATGCGCAACCAGCGCTTCCAGCTCGCGACGATGAACGACACGGAGGCGAGCGCGCAGGACGTCGCCGCATTCGAGAACGATCTGCGCAAGAAGCAGGTGCGCGTGCTGATCTACAACAGCCAGGCCGAGGAGCCGATGACCAAGCGCATGCTGAAGGTCGCGCGCGACGGCGGCGTGCCGACCGTCAGCGTCACCGAGACGCAGCCGGCCGGCAAGACCTTCCAGCAATGGATGAGCGGCCAGCTCGACGCGCTCGGCAACGCGCTCTCAGCCGGCAAGTAACCGACAACCGTAACGTCATGACTGCCACTCCCCACGCCCTCGCCGTCGATCGCGTCACGCTCGAACTGGGCGGCCGCACGATCCTGCGCGACGTCAGCTTCTCGATCGAGCCCGGCGAATTCGTCGGCGTGCTCGGGCCGAACGGCGCGGGCAAGACGACGCTGATGCGCGCGGTGCTCGGCCTCGTGCCCGTGTCGGCCGGCACGCTGTCGGTCGGCGGCGTGCCGGTCGTGCGCGGCAACCCGTCGATCGGCTACATGCCGCAGATCCGGAGCGGCCTCGCGAACCGCCGGATGCGCGGCTACGACTTCGTCGCGATGGCCGCCGACGGCCACCGCTGGGGCCTGCCGCACACGAACGCGGCCACGCGCCGCGACGTCGATCGCGTGCTCGACCTCGTCGGCGGCCCGTCGCTCGCGCGCCGCCCGCTGTCCGAACTGTCGGGCGGCGAGCGGCAGCGGCTGCTGCTTGCGCAATGCCTGCTCGGCAACCCGAAGCTGCTGCTGCTCGACGAGCCGCTGATCAGCCTCGACCCGAACCACCAGCGCGGCGTCGTCGAGCTCGTGCGCAACGTGCAGCGCGAGCTCGGCATCACCGTGCTGTTCTCCGCGCACGAACTGAATCCGCTGCTGAACGCGCTCGACCGCGTGCTGTATCTCGGCAACGGCGTGGCGGCGCTCGGCACCGTCGACGAGGTGATCACGAAACCCGTGCTGTCGCGGCTCTACGGATCGCCGATCGACGTGATGCGCGTGAACGGCAAGATCTTCGTGATGTCGGGCGACGTCGAGATCGAGAAGCACGATCACGAACACGAGGACGACGACGGCCATTCGCACGGCGGCGGCCACGGCCACCACCACCACGGACACGCTCATCCCGGGCATTCGCACGATGTTTGAATACGACTTCATGATCAACGCCTTCGCGGCGTCGGGAATCGTCGCGGTGCTCGCGGGCATCGTCGGCTACTTCCTGGTGCTGCGCGGGCAGACCTTCGCCGGCCACGCGCTGTCGCACGTCGGCTTCACCGGCGCGACGGGCGCGGTGCTGCTCGGCGTCTCGCCGATCTGGGGGATGGTCGGCTTCACGCTCGCGGCCGGGATCGGGATGGGCGCGCTCGGCGAAAAGCTCGCGGGCCGCGACGTCGCGATCGGCGTGATCCTGTCGGGCGCACTCGGCTTCGGCCTGTTGTTCCTGCACTTCTACACGTCGTTCGCGACGCAGGTCACCGCACTGCTGTTCGGCAACGTGCTCGCGGTCAGCCACGACACGCTCGCGGTGCTCGCGGGCATCGGCGCGGTGAGCCTCGCCGCGCTCGCGCTGATCGCGCGGCCGTTGCTGTTCGCGTCGCTGCAGCCCGAACTGGCCGAAGCCAAGGGCGTGTCGCTGCGCACGGTGTCGATGCTGTTCCTCGCGGTGTGCGCGCTCGCGGTGGCCGCGGCCACGCAAATCGTCGGCGTGCTGCTCGTGTTCACGCTGCTGGTCGGGCCGGCGGCGGCCGCGCAGAACGTGTCGACGCGACTGTCGACGGGCGTGCTGCTCGCCGCGCTGTTCGCGCTGTTCGAAGCGTGGGCCGGCATCGTGCTCGCGTATCACACCGACTGGCCGACGAGCTTCTGGATCACCGCGCTGTCGGCGCTCGTGTACGGCGCGAGCCTGTTGCGACGCAACTGATCGCGGCCCGGCGCATCGCCGCCCGATGCCGATCAAAGAAAACGCCGGCGTGCCCGAGGGCAGCGCCGGCGTTTTTTCATGCGCTCGCAATCGCGTGCGGCGCGCCGTGTGCGTTACCGGCTTGCGCCCCTGCTCACCGCGCCAGCACGCGCGCGTGATGCGCGAGGTGATCGGCGATGAACGTCGAGATGAAGTAGTAGCCGTGGTCGTAGCCCGGATGGCGGCGCAGCGTCAGCGGCTGGCCGGCCTTCGCGCACGCGGCTTCGAATACGTCGGGATTCAGCTGGTTCGCGAGGAACTGATCGGCCAGCCCCTGATCGACGAGAATGCCGTCCGCGAACTTCGGCGCATCGACGCGCGCGACGAGTTCGCTCGCGTCGTGCGCCTTCCACGTCTCGCGATCGGCGCCGAGATAGCCGGAGAACGCCTTCTCACCCCACGGGCAGCGCGTCGGCGCGGCGATCGGCGCGAACGCCGACACCGACCGGTACAGCCCCGGATGACGCAACGCGAGCGTCAGCGCGCCGTGCCCGCCCATCGAGTGGCCGAAGATGCCGAGCCGCGCGCCGTCGATCGGCAGTTCGGCCGCGACGAGCTCGCGCAGCTCGCCCGTCACGTACGACTCCATCCGGTAGTGCGTCGACCACGGCGCTTCGGTCGCATCGACGTAGAAGCCCGCGCCGACGCCGAAGTCCCACGCATCCGTCTCGCCCGGCACGCCCGCGCCGCGCGGGCTCGTATCGGGCATCACGAGCGCGATGCCGTGCTGCGCCGCGTATTGCTGCGCGCCGGCCTTGATCGCGAACGTCTCGTCGGTACTCGTGAGCCCGGCGAGATAGAACAGCGCCGGCACGCGGCCGTGCGCGGCCTGCGGCGGCAGGTACACCGAGAACTTCATCGGCAGGCCGATGGCTGCCGAATCGTGACGGTAGAAGCGCTGCTCGCCGCCGTGGCACGCATGCGAGGAAACGAGTTCGAGCATGACGATTCGCTCCCGGTCAGTACAGCACGACCGAGCGGATCGACTCGCCGGCCTTCATCAGGTCGAAGCCTTCGTTGATCCGCTCGAGCGGCAGCGTGTGCGTGATCAGGTCGTCGATGTTGATCTTGCCTTCCATGTACCAGTCGACGATCTTCGGCACGTCGGTGCGCCCGCGCGCGCCGCCGAACGCCGAGCCCTTCCATTCGCGGCCCGTCACCAGCTGGAACGGGCGCGTGCTGATTTCCTCGCCCGCTGCCGCCACGCCGATGATGAACGACTGGCCCCAGCCCTTGTGCGTGCACTCGAGCGCCTGGCGCATCAGCTTCACGTTGCCGACGCATTCGAACGAGTAGTCGGCGCCGCCGTCGGTCAGCTGCACGATGTGGTCGACGACGTTCTCGACCTCGTTCGGGTTGATGAAGTGCGTCATCCCGAACTTCTTCGCGAGCTCGACGCGCTTCGGGTTGATGTCGACGCCGATGATCTTGTCCGCGCCGACCATCTTCGCGCCCTGGATCACGTTCAGGCCGATCCCGCCGAGGCCGAACACGACCACGTTCGCACCGGCCTCGACCTTCGCCGAGTACACGACCGCGCCGACGCCCGTCGTCACGCCGCAGCCGATGTAGCAGATCTTGTCGAACGGCGCGTCCTCGCGCACCTTCGCGACCGCGATCTCCGGCACGACGATGTAGTTCGAGAACGTCGACGTGCCCATGTAGTGGAACAGCGGCTTGCCGTCGAGCGAGAAGCGCGACGTCGCGTCCGGCATCAGGCCCTTGCCCTGCGTCGCGCGGATCTTCTGGCACAGGTTGGTCTTGCGCGACAGGCAGAACTTGCACTCGCGGCATTCGGGCGTGTAGAGCGGAATCACGTGGTCGCCCTTCCTCACGGTGCCGACGCCGGGGCCGACGTCGACCACCACGCCCGCGCCTTCATGGCCGAGGATCGCCGGGAAGATCCCTTCCGGATCGGCGCCCGACAGCGTGTAGTAGTCGGTGTGGCAGATGCCCGTCGCCTTCACTTCGATCAGCACTTCACCGGCGCGCGGCCCTTCGAGATCGACTTCCTCGATCGTGAGCGGCGCACCGGCCTTCCATGCAATCGCGGCTTTCGTCTTCATCGTGTCACTCCTGTATGTCTGTGAGATCGGCCCCGGCCCGCGGGTCGGCGCCGGCCGGGGTTTCGTGCAAAGCGGTCGAAGCCGTGCCGCGTGGCACGGCGAAAGAATCTCGTGCTCGCCATGATGGCCGCTCCCGCCGCGCATCGCGTGCGGGAAACGGTCGCCGGCTTGCCAGGATGCGTCATCGCTGACGCAAAAGAACAAGTGTTCGAGTTTAAACGCCCGTCGTGAACCATGCATCCGTGCGAACGTACAGATCGACGAAGCGCGCGTGGCGGGCCGCCAGCCGGCGATCGTCGTGCGGGGCCGCGACCGGCGACGCAGTCGGCGCCAGCGCGCGCAACGCATCTTCACGCCAATGTCCGATCGCGACGCCCGCGAGCAACGCGGCGCCGCGCGTCGCGGCGTTCGGGCAATCGATCGCGTGCAGCGACGCGCCGAGCGCGTCGGCGAGCAACTGGCGCCAGCGCGGATCGACCGAACCGCCGCCCGCGAGACGCAGCGTCGTCACGGCATCACGGCGATCGGCGTCGCGGATCGCATCGAGCCCCGCGCGCAACGCGAATGCGACGCCTTCGAACGCGGCGCGCATCATCGCGCCGCGCGTGTCGCCGAGCCCGAGGCCGAGCCAGCCGCCGCGCGCATCGGGGTTCATCCACGGCGAACGTTCGCCGGTCAGGTAAGGCAGGAAGCACAGCCGCTCCGACGCCGGCTGCGCGAACGCATCGTCATATGCATCGGCCCATCGCGCGTAGCCGAGCCAGCCGCGCACGGCTTCGAGCGCGAGCCCGACGTTCTGCATCGCGGCCATCGTGTAATAGCCGCCGCCGGCCGCCGCACGATAGCGATGCAAGCCGCGCCGCGCGGGCGGCAACGCGTCCGCGAGCACGACGATCTGCCCGCCGCTGCCGGTCGTCAGCAGCGCGTCGCCTGCGACGGCCAGCCCGCTGCCGAGCGCCGCGCACGCGGTATCGGCCGCGCCCGTCGCGAGCGGCACGCCGGCCGGCAGGCCGAGCGCGGCGGCAGCCTGCGCGCCGAGCACGCCGCAGCGCGCGGTGGACGCACGCACCGGCGCGAAGCGGTCGGTCGGCAAGCCGAGCGTGTCGATCAATGCGTTGTCCCACGCGCCGTCGGGCGTCGCGAGCGCGGTTGCGCACGCGTCGCTCGGATCGGCCGCGACATCGCCGCCGAGCGCGATGCGCAGCCAGTCCTTCGGCTGCACGGCCCAGCGCGCGGCGCGCAGCGCAGCGGGTTCGTGCGTGGCCAGCCAGCGCAACAGCGGGCCGGCCATGCCGGGCGCGACGGGATTCGGGGCGACGGGCAACCCGGCGACGGGCGATCCGGACGCCGGCCAGCTCGCTGCATCCGCCTCCCGCACCGCGCGCGTGTCCGGCCACAGCAGCGCGGGCCGCACCGGCTGGCCGGCCGCGTCGATCAGCACGACGCCATGCATCTGGCCCGAAAAGCCGATCGCCGCGACCTGCGCCCGCTCGTCGGCCGGCAGCCGCGCGGCCGCGCGCACCAGCGCCTGCCACCAGGTGTCGGGCGCGATTTCCGCCCAGCCCGGCTGCGGCGACGACAACGCATAAGGTTCGCTCGCGACCGCCCGTTCGACGCCGTCGGCATCGAGCGTGACGAGTTTGACGGAGCCGGTGCCGAGGTCGATTCCGAGCAGGCGCATGACGTGAGGGGGATTCGTATGAACGGATGTCGATGATAACGGGATCGCGATGTGCGCCCCGTTTTTTGCCGTCACGTCGACGCGTCGAAACGGCGCTCGGCCGGCGGGTTTGACCGGGCTGCACCTTGCACGCAAAAGCGGCCGCTCGCGGGTTAACCCGGCACGCTTTCCGCACCCCCCTTTTTGCCACTATGCGGCCGACCCGATACACACCATAAAGCGGCCCATATTTGACATGGGGGCCGGCGCTATTTTGAAGCGCTATAAAACCGGTGAACCTCACTCCTGCGGCAGTTTCCCGATGATCGCCCCCCTGCTCCATGCCGAAATGGCATATCGAACCAGCAAAGAACGGAATAGAACCCAGTGCTCTTGTTGCATGGATTCATTCCGAATAACTTCGTATCACCCCGAAAACAAGATCATGGAGTGAGACAGATGCAATCGAACACGGTCCATCCGTGCGATGAGGTGCTGCCGACCGGCAAGCTGGTAACGCTTGGCCTGCAACACGTCCTCGTCATGTACGCCGGCGCCGTCGCCGTGCCGCTTATCGTCGGCGCCGCGCTCAAGCTGCCGAAAGACCAGATCGCGTTCCTGATCAGCGCCGATCTGTTTTCGTGCGGCATCGCCACGCTGATCCAGACGCTCGGCCTGTGGATCTTCGGGATCCGCCTGCCCGTCATCATGGGCTGCACGTTCGCGGCCGTCGGCCCGATGATCGCGATCGGCACGAACCCCGGCCTCGGCATTCTCGACATCTTCGGCTCGACCATCGCGGCCGGCATCATCGGCATCGTGCTCGCGCCGATGATCGGCAAGCTGTTGCGGTTCTTCCCGCCGGTGGTCGTCGGCACGGTGATCGCCGTGATCGGGCTGTCGCTGATGGAAGTGGGCATCAACTGGGCAGCCGGCGGCGTCGGCAACCCCGAGTACGGCAGCCCGGTCTATCTCGGCCTGTCGCTGCTCGTGCTCACGCTGATCCTGCTGATCAACAAGTACGGCCGCGGTTTCGTCGCGAACATCTCGGTGCTGCTCGGCATCGTCGCCGGCTTCGCGATCGCCTTCGCGATCGGCCGCGTGAACACCGACGGCGTCGCGCATGCGCCGTGGGTCGGCTTCGTGATGCCGTTCCACTTCGGCCTGCCGCACTTCGATCCGCTGTCGATCGTGACGATGGTCACGGTGATGTTCGTCACGTTCATCGAATCGACCGGCATGTTCCTCGCGGTCGGCGACATGGTCGATCGCCCGGTCAATCAGGAGCGCCTCGTGCGCGGCCTGCGCGTCGACGGCCTCGGCACGCTGATCGGCGGCATCTTCAACTCGTTCCCGCATACGTCGTTCTCGCAGAACGTCGGCCTGATCGGCGTGACGGGTGTGAAGAGCCGCTTCGTGTGTGCGACGGGCGGCGTGATCCTCGTGCTGCTCGGCCTGTTCCCGAAGATGGCGCAGGTCGTCGCGTCGGTGCCGCCGTTCGTGCTCGGCGGCGCAGGCATCGTGATGTTCGGGATGGTCGCCGCGAACGGCATCAAGGTGCTGTCGAAGGTCGACTTCGTGAACAACTCGCACAACCTGTTCATCGTCGCCGTGAGCGTCGGCATGGGCCTCGTGCCGGTCGTGTCGCCGCACTTCTTCTCGAAGCTGCCGCCCGCGCTCGCACCGATCCTGCATAGCGGCATCCTGCTGGCATCGGCCTCGGCCGTGATCCTGAACATCGTGTTCAACGGCGTGAAAGGCGAAAAGGATGCGCGCTGCGAGATTCGGCGCGCGGGACACGACTTCGACGGGCGGCCCGCCGACGTGCACCACTGATCGCGCCGCGCCGGACGATGGCGCGAAGCGGTGACGGCGGTAACGAGAAACGCCACGGCATGCCGTGGCGTTTTGTTTTGGGGGTGCGGGACCACGCGTGGTGCGGGGGTGAACGCGCTTCGCGCGAGCAGATGGATCGCCGGCGCATGATGCGGAATGCCGACTGACCGCCAGGCGTGACGCGGTTGGTGCGGTCGGCGTGATCGGTACCAGCGGAACGCCGCGCACGCATCGTCACGACGACAGCGCCCGTCCCCGCCCGATCCGGCAGCGCAAAAGAAAACGCCACGGACCTTCGTCCGTGGCGTTCTCGTTTCCGCATACAGCCGGTTCGAAGCGCAAGCGCGATAACCCGCGCCTGCCTTCTCGGTGCTTACCCGTTCGTCGCGGTTGCCGACGCGGGCGCCGGTGCAGCCGCCTTGTCGTAATCGACCGGCGCATCCGGCGCGCGCGGCGTCTCGCCGGCGCGCTGGATCCAGCCGCCGCCCAGGGCGCGGTACAGGTCGACCAGGTTCGTCCAGCGTGCCAGACGTGCGCTGATCAGCGACTGCTGCGCGGCGTACAGATCCGTCTGCGCGGTCAGCACCGACAGGTAGCTGTCGACACCGTTCTTGTAGCGCAGGTCCGACAGATCGAAGCGTCGCTGCTGCGCGTGCTCGTTGCGCTCGAGCGCCGCGATCTGCTGGTCGTACGTGCCGCGTGCGGCCAGACCATCCGACACTTCGCGGAACGCCGACTGGATCGCCTTCTCGTAGTTCGCGATCTCGATGCGCTTCTGCACGTTCGCGAGATCGAGGTTCGCGATATTCTGCCCGCCTTCGAAGATCGGCAGCGCGATGCTCGGCGCGAACGACCACGCCGCCGTGCCGGCCTTGAACAGGCCGCCCAGCGTCGGGCTCGCGGTGCCGAACGCGCCCGTCAGCGAAATCTTCGGGAAGAACGCCGCGCGCGCCGCGCCGATATTGGCGTTCGCGGCCAGCAGCGTCTGCTCGGCCTGCATCACGTCAGGACGACGCGTCAGCAGGTCCGACGGCAACCCGGCCGGCACGTCCGTCAGCAGGTTCTGCGCGTCGAGCGGCATGCCCGCCGGCAGATCGTCCGGCAGCGGCTCGCCGATCAGCAGCACCAGCGCGTTCAGCGCCTGCGCGCGGGCTCGCGCCTGCGCCTGCTGGTTCGCGAGCGCCGTCTCAACCACCGTCTGCGCCTGACGCAGCTCGAGCTCGGAGCCCGTGCCGTTGTCGAACTGCAGCTTGGTCAGGTCGTACGATGCCTGCGCGGTCTTCAGCGTGTCCTCCGTGACCTTCAGCAGGTCATCGGTCGACAGCAGCGTCAGATATTGATCCGCGACCTGCGACACCAGCGAGATCTCGGACGCCTGCCGCGCGTACGACGTCGACAGGTATTGCGCGAGCGCCTGGTCCTTCAGGCTCTGCACGCGGCCGAACAGGTCGAGTTCCCATGACGCGGACAGCCCGACGTTGTAGGTCGTCGTGATGTTCCGGCCCGGCACGGCCGTCAGCGAATTCGGCAAACGCTGACGGTTGCCCGTACCCGTACCGTCGAGCGTCGGGAACAGCCCCGCACGCGTGATCTGGTACTGCGCACGCGCGGCCTCGATATTGAGCACCGACACGCGCAGGTCTCGGTTGTTTTTCAGCGCGATCTCGATCAGCCGCTGCAGGCGCGGATCGACGAAGAACTCGCGCCAGCCGATGGCAGTCGCCGCCTGGCCATTCGCGCTGCGCGCGCCGGCCGCGCCCGGCTGCGTCGCGTAGACGCCGCCGGCCGGGTACGCCTGCGCGACGGGTGCGTCGGGCCGCTTGTAGTGCGGCGCCATCGTGCAGCCCGTGGCAAAGAGCGCGACTGCGATTGCAGTCAAAGCGTGTTTTTGCATCATCACTGTCCCTTGTTGCCTTCGTCGCCGTTGCCCGGCTTCTCTTCGTGGTGCGAGTGCTCCTGAGCCAGACGCAGCGCCTCGTCGACGTCTTCCTTCTCGCCGCTGAAGATCGCGCGGATCTTCACGAAGAACATCGGGATCATGAAGATCGCGAGGAACGTCGCCGTGATCATCCCGCCGATCACGCCCGTACCGATCGCGTGCTGGCTCGCCGAACCCGCGCCGTTGCTGATCGCGAGCGGCATCACGCCGAGAATGAACGCGAGCGACGTCATCAGGATCGGACGCAGCCGCAGGCGCGCCGCTTCCAGCGCGGCCTCGATCGGCCCCATCTTCTCCGTCTGCTGCAGTTCGCGCGCGAACTCGACGATCAGGATCGCGTTCTTCGCGGACAGGCCCACGGTGGTCAGCAGGCCGACCTGGAAGAACACGTCGTTCTCGAGGCCGCGCATCGTGGCCGCGAGCAGCGCACCGATCACGCCGAGCGGCACGACCATGATCACCGAGAACGGGATCGACCAGCTTTCATACAGCGCCGCGAGACACAGGAACACGACGAGGATCGAGATCGCGTACAGGATCGGCGCCTGCGAACCGGACTGGATTTCCTGGAACGACAGGCCCGTCCACGAATAGCCGATACCGACCGGCAGCTTCTTCGCGAGCGTTTCCATCGCGGCCATCGCCTGACCGGTCGACTTGCCCGGTGCGGCCTGACCCTGGATTTCCATCGCCGACACACCGTTGTAGCGCTCGAGCTTCGGCGAACCGTACGTCCAGTGACCGGTCGCGAACGCGCTGAACGGCACCATCCCGCCCGACCCGTTGCGCACGTACCAGATGTTCATGTCTTCCGGCGTCATCCGGAACGGCGCATCGGCCTGCACGTACACCTTCTTGATCCGGCCGTCGGTGTCGAGGAAGTTGTTCACGTACTTCGACGCCCACGCGATCGAGAACGTCTGGTCGATCGCATCCGCCGTCACGCCGAGCGCATTCGCCTTCTCGCGGTCGATGTTCACCTTGTACTGCGGCGTATCGTTCAGGCCGTTCGGACGCACACCCTGCAGCGTCGGGTCCTTCGATGCCATCCCGAGCAGCTGGTTACGTGCGGCCATCAGCGCGTCGTGGCCGAGACCGGCGTTGTCCGTCAGCTCGAAGTCGAAGCCGGCAGCCGTACCGAGCTCAGGAATCGACGGCGGGTTGAACGGGATCACGAGCGCGTCCTTGTAGCTCCCGTAGCGCCCGAACATCCGGCCGATCAGCGCCTGCACCTTCTGGTTCGCATGCTGACGCTGCGAGTAGTCCTTCAGGCGGACGAACACGAGACCTGAGTTCTGGCCGCGACCCGCGAAGCTGAAGCCGTTGACCGTGAACGCCGATTCGACGATTTCCTTCTCGTCCTTCAGCAGGTAGTCGGAAATGTTCGCGAGCGTCTTCGCGGTCGTTTCCTGCGTCGAGCCCGACGGCGTCTGCACGATCACGAACATCAGGCCCTGATCTTCATCGGGCAGGAACGACTTCGGCAGGCGCACGAACAGCAGCCCGACCGCGACGATCACGACCAGATAGATGATGAGCCAGCGGCCCGAGCGCTTGATCACGTGGTGCACGCCGACGTGGTACTTGTCGCGGCTGTTGTTGAACGTGCGGTTGAACCAGCCGAAGAAGCCCTTCTTCTCTTCGTGATGCCCTTGCGGGATCGGCTTGAGGATCGTCGCGCACAGCGCCGGCGTCAGAATCAACGCGACCAGCACCGACAGCACCATCGCCGACACGATCGTCAGCGAGAACTGACGATAGATCGCGCCGACCGAGCCGCCGGAGAACGCCACCGGCACGAACACCGCCGACAGCACGAGCGCCACGCCGACGAGTGCGCCGGTGATCTGGCCCATCGCCTTGCGGGTCGCTTCCTTCGGTGACAGCCCCTCTTCCGCCATCACGCGCTCGACGTTCTCGACCACCACGATCGCATCGTCGACCAGCAGGCCGATCGCGAGCACGAGGCCGAACATCGACAGCGTGTTGATCGAGAAACCGACCATCGACATGATCGCGAACGTACCGAGCAGCACGACCGGCACCGCGATCGTCGGGATGATCGTCGCCCGCAGGTTCTGCAGGAACAGATACATCACGAGGAACACGAGCACGATACCTTCGAGCAGCGTCTTGACCACTTCCTCGATCGACAGCTTCACGAACGGCGTCGTGTCGTACGGATACTTCACGACGAGGCCGTGCGGGAAGAACGGTGCGAGCTCGTCGATCTTCGCGCGCACGGCCTTCGCGGTCGCGAGCGCGTTCGCGTTGGTCGCGAGCTGGATACCGAGTGCCGCGGTCGGCTGACCGTTGTACTTCGTGTCGAAGTTGTAGTTTTCGCCGCCGAGGCCGATCTGCGCGACGTCCTTCAGGCGCACCTGCGAGCCGTCCTGGTTGACCTTCAGCAGGATGTTGCCGAACTGCTCGGGCGTCTGCAGCAGCGTCGATTCGGTGATCGTCGCCTGCAGCACGGTGCCCGGCGTGGCCGGCGTGCCGCCGATCTGGCCGCCCGCGATCTGCACGTTCTGCGCGGTGATCGCCGAGCTGACGTCGACCGGCGTGAGGCCGTAGTTGGTCAGGCGGTTCGGGTCGAGCCAGATCCGCATCGCGTACTGCGAGCCGAACAGCGTGACGGTACCGACGCCGTTCAGCCGGCTGATCGGATCCTTCACGTGCGACGCCACGAAGTTCGCGAGGTCGTACTTGTTCATGCTGCCGTCTTCGGAGTTGAAGGCGAGCACCAGCAGGAAGCTGCTGCTCGACTTCGTGACCGACAGACCGAGCTGCTGCACGACCTGCGGCAGAACCGGCGTCGCGAGCGACAGCTTGTTCTGCACCTGGACCTGCGCGATGTCGGCGTTGGTGCCCGGCGCGAAGGTCAGCGTGATCGTTGCGTTGCCCGAGTCGTCACTCGTCGACGACATGTACAGGAAGTTGTCGAGACCGCTCATCTGCTGCTCGATCACCTGCGTCACCGTGTCTTCCACCGTCTTCGCGGAAGCGCCCGGGTAGTTCGCGGTGATCTGGATCGATGGCGGCGCGATCGTCGGATACTGCGAGATCGGCAGCGTGAAGATCGCCGCAACCCCGGCCAGCATCAGGATGATGGCGATCACCCACGCGAAGATCGGGCGATCGATAAAAAACTTTGCCATGAAACAGGCTCCCTGTTATTTCGCGCTCGAAGCAGCGGCAGCACTCGCCGGCGCGGCGCCCGATGCGGCGGCACCGGAAGCGGCAGCGGCGCCGGACCCGGCAGCGGCCGGCGCGGCGGGGGCAGCAGCGCCCGAAGCGGCATCGGCCGCCGGGGCGAGCTGCGCGGGGACCGTCTTCACGGTCGCGCCCGGGCGCACCTTGTCGACGCCTTGCACGATCACGTGATCGCCCGCCTGCAGACCGCCTTCGACGACCCAGTTCTGGCCTTGCATGCCGGTGGTCTTCAGCGGACGCGGCTCGACCTTGTTGCTGGCGTTCACCACCATCGCGATCGCCTGGCCCTTCTGGTCGTGCGTGACGCCGATCTGCGGCACCAGGAACGCGTTCTCGTTCACGCCTTCCTCGATCCGTGCACGCACGAACATGCCCGGCAGCAGCACGCGATTCGGGTTCGGGAACACCGCGCGGATCGTCACCGAGCCGGTGGTCTGGTCGACCGTCACGTCCGAGAACTGCAGCTTGCCCGGCTCCGAATAGGTCTTGCCGTCTTCGAGAATCAACGACACCTTCGCCGCGCCCGGACCGGTCGTCTTCAGACGGCCGCTCTGCACGTCCTGACGCAGCTTCAGCCCTTCGAGGCTCGACTGCGTGAGGTCGACGTACACCGGATCGAGCTGCTGCACGGTCGACATCAGCGTCGCCTGGCTCGCCTGCACGTAGGCGCCCGGCGTCACTTGCGAGATGCCGACGCGGCCGGTGATCGGCGACACGACATCCGTGTAGCCGAGGTTGATCTGCGCGGTGTCGACCGCCGCCTTGCCGGCCGCGACGTCCGCCGCGGCCTGCCCTTGCGTGGCGACCGCGTTGTCGTAGTCCTGCTTGCTGACCGCGTTGGCGGCGACCAGCACCTTGTAGCGCGCGACCAGCGCGTTCTGCGTGACGAGGTTCGCCTGCGCCTTCGCAAGCGTCGCCTTCGCGCTGTTCAGGGCCGCGATGTACGGCGCCGGATCGATCTTGTAGAGACGCTGGCCGGCCTTGACGTCGGTGCCCTCGGTGAATTCACGACGCAGCACGATGCCGTCGACCCGCGCGCGCACCTGCGCGACGAGGAATGCACTGGTGCGGCCCGGCAGGTCGGTGAAGACCGGTACGGATTGCGGCTGGACGGTGACGACGCCGACTTCCGGCGTTTGCGGCGGCGGTGCCGATTCTTTTTTCCCGCACGCGGCCAGGAAAACGGCGGCCGTCGCGACAGTGATTAAGCGGTATGGAACCCGTTCGACGCGCATGGAGCGACCTCTGTGTATAACCAATGGAATAAGTGCCACGCCCGACCGGAGCGCAACACGGATGCGCCTCGCGGCGCAGATCGAACACCTGAATTACTGGACTGCCAGATACAGCACGTCGGCACGAGACCTCCGTGCCGACGGGGATGCCGCGAACTGCGGACTGGTACTAGGGCGGGAATCAGCAGAGTGGGATATTAACTGATTGCCACTTGGGTCATTCGATCGTAGGGTGGTATTGTATATACATTCACGAATGTATGTAAAAAGCCCGTTTGTACTCCGCCCGCTGTCCAGTCTTACAGATTGTTACCAGCAGCAAGCATAGCCCGTCTGCGTGACGGCGACGAGGGGTTGCGGACCCTATATTCACCTACGATCGATCCAATCAGGCCTGCACATGGTCAGACGTACCAAGGAGGAGGCGCTCGAGACGCGCAATCGCATTCTCGACGCCGCCGAACACGTGTTCTTCGAGAAAGGCGTGTCGCACACGTCGCTCGCGGACATCGCGCAGCACGCCGGCGTGACGCGCGGCGCGATCTACTGGCATTTCGCGAACAAGAGCGAACTGTTCGATGCGATGTTCGACCGCGTGTTCCTGCCGATCGACGAGTTGAAACGGATGCCGCTCGACGCGCCGGGCGGCAATCCGCTGGAGAAGGTGCGCCAGATCCTGATCTGGTGCCTGCTCGGCGTGCAGCGCGACCCGCAGCTGCGCCGCGTGTTCAGCATCCTGTTCATGAAGTGCGAGTACGTCGCGGACATGGAGCCGCTGCTGCAGCGCAACCGCGCGGGGATGAGCGAGGCGCTGCACATGATCGACGCCGATCTCGCGGTGGCCGTGGGGCTCAAGCTGCTGCCCGAGCGGCTCGACACGTGGCGCGCGACGCTGATGCTGCACACGCTGGTCAGCGGCTTCGTGCGCGACATGCTGATGCTGCCCGACGAGATCGACGCCGAGCAGCATGCGGAAAAGCTCGTCGACGGCTGTTTCGACATGCTGCGCTACAGCCCGGCGATGCTGAAGGACCGCGACTGACGGCACGGCGCATCGCGCGCCGCGTCGCCGTGCCGGGTCAGGCCGCCTTCGCGCGCCGCGCGCGGGCCCGCCGGTTCGACGCGGCCACCGAATCGCGCGCCGGCATCGGTGCGCCGGCGAGCCCCGCGATCCACGCGTCGGTCGACATCACCGCCGCGAAATTCGACTGGAACACCACCGCGTACGTGCGGTGAATCTCTTCGGCGCTCACCGCCCCCGCTTCGTTCTCGTAAGGCAGCGCGCCCGTCGCGTCGTTCAGGTATTCGACCTTCAGCCCCGCATGCGCCGCGTGATAGACCGTCGACGCATTGCAGTTGTGCGTCATGTAGCCGGTCACCGCGAGCGTGTCGATTCCGTGCGCGTCGAGCCACGCGGCGAGATCGGTGCCGGCGAACGAGCTCGCTTGCGCCTTCTCGATCAGGTGCGCGTACGGGCGGCTGGTGACCACCGTGTGCAGCGCGACGCCGTCGGTACCGGGCGCGAAGATCGGCGCACCGGCCGGCGCGACGTGCTGAACCACGATCACCGGCACGCCGGCCGCGTGCGCGGCGTCGATCGCCCGGCCGATGTTCGCGAGCGACACGTCGAGCGGCGGATATTCGATCGGCAGGTTGCCCGTCACGTATTCGTTCTGCACGTCGATCACGATCAGTGCGCGGCGGGCAGCGGGACGGGAAGTGGATTGCGGGACGGCGGGCGACGCGGCGGCAAGCATGGCGGACTCCTGGTCGGGAGGCGCTGCCCCGCCCCGGAGCAGGGCGGCCAGCAGTGCGATGGGATGCATTGTCGGACCGCAGCGCGTATGCCGATAGTGGCCCGATAGCCATTCTTCGATAAAATCGGGCCATCGCCTTTCCGGAATCCGCCATGCTCGCCGCCGCGTCGCCCGCCCCGTCCGTTCCGACCATCGTCGCCGTGATCGCGTACGACGGCATCAGTCCGTTCCACCTGTCCGTGCCATCGGTCGTGTTCGGCAAGGAACGTGATGCGGCCGCGTCGCCCGCGTTCGAGTTCCGCGTCTGCTCGGCCGAGCGCGGCCCGCTCGCGACGACGGGCGGCTTCACGATCACCGCACCGTACGGGCTCGACGCGCTCGACGACGCGGACATCGTCATCGTGCCGTCCTGGCGCGACCCGGACGAAGCGCCGCCCGACGCGCTGCTCGATGCGGTCCGCGCGGTCGCCGCGCGCGGCGCGGAGCTCGTGGGCCTGTGCCTCGGTGCCTACGTGCTCGCCGCGGCCGGCCTGCTCGACGGCCGTCCGGCCACCACGCACTGGGCGTGGGCCGACGATTTCGCCCAACGCTTTCCGCGCGTGAAACTCGATCCCGACGTGCTCTACGTGGACGACGGCAACCTGATGACGTCGGCCGGCACGGCCGCCGGCCTCGACTGCTGCCTGCACGTCGTGCGGCGGCGCTTCGGCTCGGACGCCGCGAACCGGATCGCGCGCCGCCTCGTGATCCCGCCGCACCGCCAGGGCGGACAGGCCCAATACGTGCCGCAGCCGGTCGCCGCGCACCCCCGCGATGCACGACTCGCGGGCCTGCTCGACTGGGTGCGCGCGCATCTCGACGCCGCGCACAGCGTCGATTCGCTCGCCGAACGCGTGCTGATGAGCCGCCGCACGTTCACGCGCCACTTCCGCCAGGCGACGGGCACGACCGTCACCGCGTGGCTGCAGGCCGAACGGCTTGCGCGTGCGCAGCATCTGCTCGAAACCACCGGGCAGTCGATCGACGCGATCGCGCAGGCGGCCGGCTACGGCTCGAGCGTGTCGCTGCGCCAGCATTTCGCGGGCGCGCTCGGCACGTCGCCGTCTGCGTATCGAAGGGAATTTCGCGGCGCCGGAGCCCGTGCCGACGCGGGACAGTGACGCCGGCCGCGCGCGTGGCGGGCAGGCCTCGAAGCGGAACCGGGCAGCCGCTCAGCCGCCGTTGATCCAGCGCGCCGCGTAAAGCAGCAACGCGACGAACACGATCATCGCCGCCCAGGCCCATACGGGCACGGTGCCCGAATCGCGATGCGGAAGCGCGCTCGCCGCCCGCCCGCTCAGCGCGCCGCCGAAGTGCGGCGGCAGCGAACGCTTCGTCGCGGCCACCAGTGACGCCGGCCGCAGGAAGACATGCTGGCGGCGCTGCGCCGGGGCGCGCGCGCGATTCGGCGCGAGACCGTGCTTCGCCTGCACGACCGCGCCGAACTCGCGAAAGAACGTGTCGGTCCATTCGCGCAGCGCATTGTCGATCTGCCGCGCCGGCAACTCCGCGAGCGGCCCGCTGGCCGTCGCCCAGACCACGTATTCGATCCGCGTGGCGTTCGCATCGTCATCCGGTGTCAGCACCAGTTCGACCTGGCCGCGCAGCGCGCCGAGGCCGTCGGCCCGCGCCTTGAAGTTGAGCACCCGGCGCGGCCGACCTTCGGCGTCGCCCTGCTCGGCGGCCGCATGCGCGCGCACGTCGTAGCGGGCGCGCAGCGGGCCGAGCGGCACCGTGATCGTCAGCGCGAACTCGCCGTGCGCGAGTTTCACGAACGATTCGCAATGGTCGAAGCTCGCCCGCAGCAGCGCGAGATCCTCCAGCGCATCCCGCACGACAGGCGGCGCGAGCGGTACGCGTAACGTGTCGTTCAGTTCCATGACGCCTCCCCGATGAACGCGCGCCGCATCAGGACGTCTCGACGAGACTGTCGACCCGTGCGACATCGAAGGCGACGTAGTGCGCGAGCACGGCCGCCGCCTCCTTCGGTTCTTCGTAACTCCATGCGGCGTTCTCGATCACACCGTCTTCCGTCTGCAAGTCGAAATGCACGGCTTGCCCCCTGAACGGGCAGGCCGACGTGACGCCCGATTTCACGAGCCGGCGCATGTTGACGTCGCCGCGCGGCAGGTAATGAATGTCCGGGAGCCCCGCCTCGCGCACGGTCAGCGCGCCGTGCGAATCGGCATAGGTGATGCCGCGATGAATCACGCGCACGCGATGACGGTTCGGCACGATTTCGAGTCGGGGGTCGGCTGCATCGGACATCGTTTCTCCTTCGGGCGGCGTCAGGCCGGGGGCAGGAAACGAAAAAGCCACGGCACGCATGCCGTGGCTTTCATTATGGGCGAAACTTCGTCCGATTGCGCGACCGGGAGCCCGGCCGCGCGCGACGGGCTACTGCGCACTCCACTGGAACGCGGCTTTCGCGCCGCCCTTCGCGCCGACCGTGACGGCGCGCGATTCGTCGCTGCCCTGGTACGACGCGTGCACCGTATAGCGCCCCGGCGGCACCTTCACGAGCATGTACGGCCCGCGCGTGTCGGTTTTCAGCACCTCGGCGCCCTTGCCGTCGACGATCCGGACATGGACGTCGGCCAGGAACTCGCCGCCCTTGCCGGTGAAGCGCAGCGCCAGCGGCCACTGCGACTCGTTGCGCTGGAACGCCGTCGATTCGTCCTGCCCGACACCGCCGGACACGAAGGTGACATCGCCTTGCTGGCGCGCGGCGGGCAAGCCGTCCGACTGCGCGTACGCGCCGGTCGCACCGGCTGCGAGGCCGGCGGTCAGCGCCGCGGCGACGGCAAATCGGGACACGTTGCGTAGATATTGCATGGCTCTCTCCTTGGGGTCGGAACACATACGGGGCGCGGCGTCACGCGATCGATCGAGCGGCGGCGGCGCCCGCCACGGCCGGCCGGCCGGGCCGGCCGTCGGCCGTTGCCGGTCAGCTCAGGTCGACCGGCACGAAGATCTGTGCATTATCGCGCTGGATCAGCAGAGCAAGACTGTTGCCCGCGCCCTTCACCGCGTCGCGCAACTGCTCGGGGCTCGTGACCGGACGGCCGTTCACCGCGAGGATCACGTCGCCGGGCTGGATGCCCGCGTTGGCGGCCGGCCCGCCGGCCTGCTGCACGATCAGCCCGTGCGACAGGTTGTCGGCGCTGCGTTCCTGCGGCGACAGCGGCCGCACCGCGACACCCAGCCGGCCCTGTTCGACCGGCCCGCCGTCGTTCGACGCAAGCTTCGCGTCGGCCATCGCGCCGAGCGTCACGGTGATCGACTTCTTCGACTTGTCGCGCCAGATCTGCAGGTCGGCCTTCGAACCCGGCTTCAGGTTCGCGATCTGCGCGGGCAGCGACGTCGAATCGGCGACCGGCGAACCGTTGACCGACAGGATCACGTCGCCCGGCTGCAGGCCGGCCTTCGCGGCCGGACCGTTGGCGTCGACCGAGCTGACGAGCGCGCCGTCCGGCTTCTGCAGCCCGAACGAGCTCGCGAGCGTCTGGTTCAGCCCCTGCACGGCCACGCCGAGCCGGCCGCGGCTCACGTGGCCCGTCTTCACGAGCTCGTCCTTCACCTTGATCGCCTCGTTGATCGGGATCGCGAACGACAGGCCCTGGAAGCCGCCCGTCTGCGAGTAGATCATCGAGTTGATGCCGATCACCTCGCCCTGCAGGTTGAACAGCGGACCACCCGAGTTGCCGGGGTTCACCGGCACGTCGGTCTGGATGAACGGCGTGTAGTTCTCGTCCGGCAGCGCGCGCGACTTCGCGCTGATGATGCCCGACGTGACCGTGTTGTCGAAGCCGTACGGCGAGCCGATCGCGACGACCCACTGGCCGACCTTGCTCTGCGCCGGATCGCCGATCTTCACGGTCGGCAGGCCGCTCGCGTCGATCTTCAGCACGGCGACGTCGGACTGCTTGTCGGAGCCGACGACCTTCGCCTTGTATTCGCGCTTGTCGGTCAGCTTGACCGTGACGACGTTCGCGCCGTCGATCACGTGCGCATTGGTGAGGATGTACCCGTCGGAACTGACGATGAAGCCCGACCCGAGGCTCGCGCTCGGCTGGTCGTCCGGCTGCGCGTCGCCGCCCATGCCCGGCACCTGGCCGTAGAAGTGCTTGAAGAACTGGTAGAACGGGTCGCTCGGATCGATCGGCAGTTGCGGCTGCGGCGCACGCCGCGCCACCTGCTTCACGACGTGCTTCGCGCTGATGTTCACGACCGCCGGGCCGTAGGTCTCGACGAGCCCGGAGAAATCGGGAATGCCGGTCTTGGCGGCAGCTTCGGCCGGCATCAATGCGGCCGCCTGCGCGGGCGTGATGATCTGCGGATCGGCGCGGCGGGTGCCGGCGAAATAGCCGGCCGACAGGGCGGCCGCCACGGCGACCGCGACGGCGCCGCGCGCAAGGAATCGGGTGTTCATCGTAGGACCTCCTCTTTGTTAGGACGCAGCGTAACGACCCTGACTTAAAGGAGGCTTAATCAGCCTTAAGCGGGGCTTAAGCGGCTGCCCGCGCCGCCCCTTCAGACGGTTTCGGACGGCTGCGAAGCCGGGGCCGGCATCTCGGCATCGCGGAACACGACGCTGACGAGCAGGCCGCCCGCGGCCGCATCGCCGAGCGACACCGTCGCGCCCTGCTGCGCCGCCACGCGCTTGACGATCGCGAGCCCGAGCCCGCTGCCCGACACGTCGGTGCGTGCCCGTGCCGTGCTGTCGCGATAGAAGCGGTCGAACACGCGCTCGCGCTCGTCGGCCGGAATGCCCGGCCCGCTGTCGCCGATCTGCACGCAGGCGCGGCCGGCCGCGTCGCGCGTCAGCGACACGTCGATGCGGCCGCCGTCCGGCGTGTATTTCACCGCGTTGTCGAGCAGGTTGCCGAACATCACGCGCAGCGCGCCGACGTCCGCGACGACGCTCGCCGCGCGCGTTTCCTCGAAGCCGAGATCGATGTCGCGCCGCTGCGCGAGCGGCGCATGCGCGGCCACGCATTCGGCGAGCAGCGCCTGCAGGTCGACCGGCTCGCGCATCGTCGCGCCGTCCGGCTCGGCGCGCGCGAGCGCGAGCAGTTGCTCGGTGAGCCGCGTCGCGCGCGACACGCCGTCCTGGAGATCCGCGATCGCCTCGCGGCGCGACGCATCGTCCTTCGCGCGCGCGACGAGCTGCGCCTGGATCTGCACGGCCGCGAGCGGCGTGCGCAATTCGTGCGCGGCGTCGGCGACGAACGCCTTCTGCGTGTCGAGCGCCGCCGACAGTCGCGCGAGCAGCCCGTTCAGCGCCCGCACGAGCGGCTGCACCTCGAGCGGCAGGCGCGCGTCGGGCAGCGGATCGAGCGCTTCCGGCCGGCGCGCCTCGACCGCGCGCGTCACGCGGCCAAGCGGCGCGAGCCCGCGCCCGACGATCCCCCACGCGGCCGCGCCGAGGAACGGCAGCAGCACGATCAGCGGCCACAGCGTGCGCAGCGCGACGTTCGCCGCGAGCCGGTTGCGCACCGACAGCGGCTGCGCGAGCTGCACGACGTTGTCGCCGACGATCGCTCCGTACACGCGCCATTCGCCGCGATCGGTGCGTTCGGTCGAGAAGCCGAGTTCCGCGCGCGGCGCGATCGGCGCACGCGGATGCGAGAAGTACATCAGCACGCCGTTGCGATTCCAGATCTGGATCACGATGCCTTCGTCGCCGTTGGTGCGCGAGCCGAACACCTGCGAGAACGGCTCCGACGGCAGCGCCGCGGCGATTTCCTGCAACTGGTAGTCGAACAGCTCATTCGCCTCGGCGAGCGCCTGCCGGTAGATGAGCCAGCCCGCGGCGCCCACGCCCGCGACGACGATCGCGAGCAGCCAGATCAGCAGTTGATGACGAATCGACCGCACGCGTCAGCTTTCCTTGACGACCATGTAGCCGAGCCCGCGCACGTTGCGGATCAGGTCCGAACCGAGCTTCTTGCGCAGCGCGTGGATGTAGACCTCGACCGTGTTGCTGCCGATCTCCTCGCCCCAGCCGTACATCTTCTCCTCGAGCTGGCTCTTCGACAGCACCGCGCCCGGCCGCGCGAGCAGCGCCTCGAGCAGCGCGAACTCGCGCGCGGACAGCGCAACGGGCGCGCCGTCGAGCGTCACCTGGTGCGACGCGGGATCGAGCGTCAGCGCGCCGTGGCGGATCAGCGACTCGCTGCGCCCCGCTTGACGGCGGATCAGCGCGCGCATCCGTGCGCCCAGCTCGTCGAGATCGAACGGCTTGACGAGGTAATCGTCGGCGCCCGCGTCGAGCCCCTTCACGCGATCGGCGACGGCGTCGCGCGCGGTGACGATCAGCACCGGCAGCGCGAGCCCGCGCCCGCGCAGCGTGCGCAGCACGTCGATGCCGTCGCGCTTCGGCAGGCCGAGATCGAGCAGCAGCAGATCGTACGTCTCGCCGCCGAGCGCCGTCAGCGCGGCGTCGCCGTCCTGCACCCAGTCGACCGCAAAGCCGTCCGAGCGCAGCGCCTTGCGCACGCCCTCGGCAATCATTCGATCATCTTCGACAAGCAGAATCCGCATCGGGCCACGCATCCAGGGGGCGAGTCAAACACGGCGACCATTGTAGCGCCGCGAATCGGGTGCGCGGCACCGTGCAATGCAACAGTAAGGCGGATTGCAAGGGGCCTGCCCCGACTTGTCTCTACAATGTGCGCTTCGGCGCCCCCGCGCGTCCTGCCCGAGCCCCCTGCTTTTCCCGTATTCGCCCATGCCGATTTCCGATCTTTCCGCCCGGTTCGCCCCCCGCGCCCGCGTCTGCCTGCGCGCGGCCGCCGTCGTCGCCACCTGCACGGCCCTCGCGTTCGCGCCGTCCGCCCAGGCCCGCAAGAAATCCCACAAGGAAGCACGCAAGACCGCCGTCGTGTCGCCGGCCGCACGCGCGGCCGGCCTGCCGGCCTCCGTGCTCGTCGCGCTGCAGCGTGCGAAGGTGCCGGCGTCGGCGATGAGCGTGGTGGTCGAGCGCGTCGGCGATCCGCAGCCGCTGATCGCGTGGAATGCGAGCCGGCCGATGCTGCCGGCCTCGACGATGAAGCTCGTGACGACCTTCTCGGGCCTGTCGATCCTCGGCCCCGACTACCGCTGGCGCACCACCGCGTACACGGACGGCACGGTCGACCCGGACGGCACGCTGCAGGGCAACCTGTACATCAAGGGCACCGGCGATCCGAAGCTCGTGCCCGAGGAGCTGATCGACCTCGTCGACAAGCTGCGCAAGGCCGGCGTCAAGCGCGTGGCCGGCGGCCTCGTGCTCGACAAGAGTTATTTCGCGGCGTCGACGCGCGACCTGCCGTCGTTCGACGACGATGCCAGCGCGCCGTACAACGTCGGCCCCGATCCGCTGCTGTACGCGTTCAAGGCCGTGTCGTTCACGGTCACGCCGGGCGACGACGGCAAGGTCGCCGTCGACGTGTTGCCGCCGCTCGCGGACTTGTCGATCGACAACCAGCTCGTCGAAGGTTCGGGCTCGTGCAGCGCGGCCGCCGCGGCCGCGCGCCCGACGCTGACGGCCGGCGGCGGAATCATGACGGCGTCGTTCGCCGGCGACTACCCGCTGCGCTGCGGCGCGCACACGACCAACCTCGCGATCCTCGATCACACGACCTTCTTCGCGCGCGGCTTCCTCGCGCTGTGGCAGCAGGACGGCGGCACGATCGCCGGGCCCGTGAGCGAAGGCAAGGTGCCGACCACCGCGCGGCCGCTCGCCGTGCATCACAGCCCGGTGCTCGGCAGCATCGTCTACGACATCAACAAGTTCAGCAACAACGTGATGGCGCGCAACCTGTTCCTGACGATCGGCGCGGTCAGCGGCAAGCCGCCCGCGACGCCCGAGCAGTCGAGCCGCGCGATCCAGGCGTTCCTGCAGAAGAACGGCATCGCGATGCCCGACCTCGTGCTCGAGAACGGCTCGGGGCTGTCGCGCGAAGAGCACGTGAGCGCGCTGTCGCTCGCCGCGCTGCTGCAGGCCGCGAACGCGAGCCCGGTCGCGCAGGCGTTCATCGATTCGCTGCCGATCGCGGGCATCGACGGCACGATGAAGAACCGCCTCACCAACGCGGGCGTGCTCGGCAACGCGCACATCAAGACCGGCACGCTGCGCGACGTGCGCGCGATCGCCGGCTACGTCGCCGGCTCGGACGGCCAGAGCTACATCGTCGTCAGCTTCATCAACAACGATCACGCGGAAGCCGCGCGCGCCGCGCACGACACGCTGCTCGAATGGATCTACGCGGGCGCGCACTGACGATCCGTACACCGCGCGGCGGGCCGTCGTGACACGGCGGCCCGTGCGGCCCCGCAGTGCGTCACCCGCGAAATTTCGCGCCGCGCGGTTTGAAACGCGCGCCGCCACCGTCGCGCGGCGCCTCGCGCGCTCGCCCCATCCTCAAAACGGGGCCACACCGCCCGGCCCCGTGCAGTACGGATTCCGTAGAAACCCTGTCCTCAGAGGGAACCCTCTACGCTGCCCCCTCGCCTAGCGCGTAGCGATTGCGTAGGCTGTTGGCCTGACGATATCTACAACGGGCCACACGCCCGGCCTGATGGCTTGCAGGGGAACGAAGGAGACACACGCCCATGCGATTCGACGTCGAATTGCTTCTGCTCGCGCTGGCGCCCGTCTTCCTGCTCTGCATCGCGTGGGAGGCCTGGCACCTCGCCCGCACCCGTGCGCAGGACCGTATCTATGCGTGGCGCGACACGCTGTGCAACGCGGCGCTCGCGCTGATGCACCAGGGCGCCGACAAGATCGCGTGGCTGTTCGTGATTCCTGTCTATGCGTACTGCTACCGGCACTATCGCGTCTACACGTGGCACGACGGCTGGCTGTCGTTCGCCGTGCTGTTCGTCGCGCAGGACTTCCTCTACTACGTGTTCCATCGCGCGAGCCATCGCGTGCGCTGGCTGTGGGCCGCGCACGTCGTGCACCACTCGTCCGAGCGAATGAATTTCTCGACCGCGTTCCGCCAGAGCCTGATGTACCCAGTCGCGGGCATGTGGCTGTTCTGGCTGCCGCTCGCGTTCGCCGGCTTTCCGCCGCAACAGGTCGTCGGCGTCGTGCTGATCAACCTCGCGTTCCAGTTCTTCGTGCACACGCAGGCGATCGGCAAGCTCGGCTGGCTCGAATACGTGCTCAACACACCGTCGATCCACCGCGCGCACCATGCGCGCAACGCGCGCTACATCGACCGCAATTACGCAGGCGTCCTGGTGATCTGGGATCGCCTGTTCGGCAGCTATGTCGAGGAAACGCCCGACGATCCGCCGCAGTACGGCATCGTCGAGCGGCTCGGCTCGAACAACCCGCTCGTCGCGACGTTTCACGAGTGGGTGTCGATGGCGTCCGACGCGTTGCGCGTCGGCGGATGGCGCAACAAGCTGCGCGCGATTTTCGGCCCGCCCGAATGGGCGAGCGCTTATCATGCGCAGATTGCCGAGGCCGCGAACCAGGATCCGCGCACCGTGCCGCTGGCGGCTGCGCGCGATCGATAAACCGTTTCAGCCAACGGCCGCCGCGCAGCCCGGAACCGAGCAGGCGCGCGGCAGATGAGCAACACATCAGGCCATATCTACGAGGAGATCGAACGATGCAGACACAACAACACGCACCTTCCCGCACCCGGCAGCGCATGCTGCGCACCGCGCAGGTCGCGATCGCCGGCGCCGCGCTCGCGCTGCTCGCCGCATGCGGCGGCGGTGACGACAACAACAGCAGTGCGTCGAACACGCCGCCGTCGGGCGTGAAAATGCAGATCGTGTCGTTCGGCGACAGCCTGTCCGACGTCGGCACCTACTCGCAGATCAAGCTCGGCTTCGGCGGCGGCCGCTTCACGACCAACCCGGGCCAGGTATGGACGCAGAACGTCGCGCAGTACTACGGCGACACGCTGCAGCCCGCCAACCAGGGCGGCTTCGGCATCCCGCTGCAGGCCACCGGCGGCCTCGGCTACGCGCAGGGCGGCTCGCGCGTGACGCTGCAGCCGGGCATCGGCCATGCGGACGCGAGCGTGCCGAATCCCGACTACGCGCAGGCGACGACCACGCCGATCGCCGACCAGGTCAAGCAGTACCTGTCGCAATACGGCAGCTTCAACGCCGGCCAGATCGTGCTGATCAACGGCGGTGCGAACGACATCTTCTACCAGGCCCAGGTCGCGCAGGCGCAAGGCAACACGCCGGCCGCGCAGCTCGCGGCGGCGCAGGCGATCGGCCTGGCCGCGCAGCAGCTCGGCGGGATCGTCCAGCAGATCGTCGCGGCCGGCGCGACCCACGTGTTCGTCGCGAACGTGCCGGACATCGGCGGCACGCCGCTCGCGCTGCAAGGCGGCACGCAGGCCGCGTTCACGCAACTGTCCGGGCTGTTCAACAAGACGCTCGTCGGTACGCTCGCCGCGCTGAAGGTCGACCCGACGAAATATGCGGTGGTCGATTCGTTCACGTGGCAGGACGGCATCGCGGCCAACTACCAGTCGAACGGTTTCAGCGTGTCGAACACCGACACCGCCTGCAACCTGAAGGCGATGGTCCAGGCCGCCACGCAGTACGGCGTCGCGAACGCGACCGCGTTCGGCTCGTCGCTGTTCTGCTCGCCGCAGACCTACACGGTCGCGAACGCGGACCAGACCTACATGTTCGCCGACACGGTCCACCCGACGACGCGCCTGCATGCGCTGTTCGCGCAGTACGTCGAACAGCAGATCGCGAAGTCCGGCGTCGGCAAGTAAGCCGCTCACTACGCGCCCAAACGAAAACGCCTGACCGGTTCGCGCCGGTCAGGCGTTTTTTGTTTGCGTGGACGGATGCGCGTGGCTGCGTCAGTCGCGCGCTTCGAACGCCGCGGCCGCGCGGCCGAGGCGATCGTTGACCGCGATCCATTCGACGGTCTCGGGCAGCTTCTCGACGAGAATGCGCGCGACCTGCGCCCGGTCGAGCGCGCGCAGCATTCCGTACAGGTCGCGCGCATAGGCTTGCGGATCTTCCGGCGCCGCGACGAAGTGCACGCCGTCAGCCTGCGCCCAGCGTCCCGCACGCGACGCGCGGGCGACGAGCGCGATGCGTTCGCCGTCGGTTTGCGCGGCCGCGAGCAGCGGCTCGAGCGCGTCGAACGGCAGCAGCGCGAGCGGCGTGCGCGGCGCGTAATGCGCTTTCAGCGTGCCCGACGCGCGTGGGGCCGTCGCATCGCTGCCGTCCGGCAGCTTCGGGGCGCGGCCGAGCACGTCGGCGATCTGTTGCGGCGTCACGTGCCCCGGGCGCAGCAGCGCCGGGAAACCACGCGACAGGTCGAGAATCGTCGACTCGATGCCGACTTCGGATGCGCCGCCGTCGAGCACGTGCACGGTATCGCCGAATTCGTCGCGCACGTGTTGCGCGGTCGTCGGACTCACGTGGCCGAACCGGTTCGCGGACGGCGCAGCCACGCCGCCGTGGCCGCCGCGCCGCGCGCCGAACGCGGCCAGCAGCGCCTGCGCGACCGGATGCGACGGGCAGCGCAGCCCGACCGAATCCTGCCCGCCGCTCACGGCATCCGGAATGCGCGCGTGGCGCTTCAGGATCAGCGTCAGCGGGCCCGGCCAGAACGCGTCGATCAGCGCGTGCGCGTCGGCCGGCAAGTCGTCGGCCCAGTAACCGGGATCGCCGCCCGGCGGCAGATGCACGATCACCGGATGGTTCGCGGGCCGCCCCTTCGCCGCGTAGATGCGTGCGACGGCCTCGGGGTTCGCCGCATCGCCGCCGAGCCCGTAGACGGTTTCGGTCGGAAACGCGACGAGCTGGCCCGCGTCGAGCAACGCGGCAGCCGCGTCGATCTGCGCGGGCGTCACGTGCTTCGGGAGATCGCTGGACATCGGCCGGCGCCTCAGTCGAGCGGCACGCGCAGCAGTTGCGCGCACGCGGTGGCGGCGACGACGGCTTCGTCGCGCGTCTCGGCCGTGAAGTTCACGTGGCCCATCTTGCGGCCGACGCGCGCTTCTTCCTTGCCGTACAGGTGCAGGTGCGCGGCCGGCATCGCGGCGACCGTGTCCCACGGCGGCGTGACGGCATCGGCCGCCGCACCGTTGGGGAACCACACGTCGCCGAGAATGTTCAGCATCGCGGCCGGCGAATGCTGGCGCGGGTTGCCGAGCGGCATGCGCGTCATCGCGCGCACCTGCTGCTCGAACTGGCTCGTTGCGCACGCATCGACCGTGTAGTGGCCGGAGTTGTGCGGGCGCGGCGCCATTTCGTTCGCGACGAACGAGCCGTCCTCCAGCACGAAGAATTCGACGCACAGCACGCCGACGTAGCCGAGCGTATCAGCGATCCGGATCGCCGCCTGCTGCGCTTCCTCGACGCGGGCCGCATCGGCGGCCGGCGCCGGCACGACCGTCAGCGCGAGGATGCCGTTGTGATGCACGTTCTGCGCGAGCGGGAAGGCGGCCGAACGGCCGTCCGCGCCGCGCGCGATCAGCGCCGACACTTCGTATTTCAGCGGCAGGCGCTTCTCCAGCACGCACGGCACGCCGCCGAGCGCGGCATGCGCGTCGCGCGCTTCCTGCGCGGTGGCGACCCGCACCTGGCCCTTGCCGTCGTAACCGAGGCGGGCCGTCTTCAGGATGCCCGGCAGCACCGCGTCGAGCGCCGCATCGTCGAGCGCGGCGAGCGCCGCCGCCGATTCGATCACGACGTGCGGCGCGACCGGCACGCCCGATGCCGCGATGAAACGCTTCTCCGCGATCCGGTCCTGCGCGACCGCGACGCAGCGGCCGGCCGGCGCGACGAACGTCGTGCGCGCGAGGAAATCGAGGCTCGCGGCCGGCACGTTCTCGAACTCCGTCGATACAGCCTCGCACAGGTCGGCCAGTTCGGCGAGCGCGGCTTCGTCGTCGTACGCCGCGCGCAGGTGGCGATCGGCGACCGCGCCGGCGGGGCTCGTCGGATCGGGATCGAGCACCGCGACGCGATAGCCCATCGACTGGGCGGCAAAGCAGAACATGCGGCCGAGCTGGCCACCGCCGACCATGCCCAGCCACGCGCCGGGCAGGATCGGGGAAACGGAATCAGGAGTTGCGGTCATGTCAGTGGTCGGTCGCGGCGGAACGCGGAACGGCCCGCCGCAGTGGGAAAATCCGGCGCCGGCCGCGTCGTGCGGCCGCGCGCCATGCCGTCATTCCAGCGGCGGCAGCACCATCGCGTGCGCGGCTTCGTTCTGGCGCACGCGGAACGCGGCGAGCCGGTTCGCGTAGTCGACCGAGTTGCCGGACAGGATCGACACCGCGAACAGCGCGGCGTTCGCGGCGCCGGCCTCGCCGATCGCGAACGTCGCGACGGGCACGCCCTTCGGCATCTGCACGATCGAGTGCAGCGAATCGACACCCTTCAGGTACTTGCTCGCGACCGGTACGCCGAGCACCGGCACCGTGGTCTTCGCGGCCAGCATGCCGGGCAGGTGCGCGGCGCCGCCGGCGCCCGCGATGATCGCACGCAGCCCGCGCTCGCGCGCCTTCTCCGCATAGTCGAACATCTCGTCGGGCATCCGGTGCGCGGACACGACCTTCGCTTCGTACGGCACGCCGAATTCCTGCAGGATGGCGACCGCATGCTTCATCACGTCCCAGTCGGAACTCGAGCCCATCAGCACGCCGACGAGCGGCGCGCTGTGCGTGTGGGCAGTCTGGATTTCGCTCATGTCGTATCTGTCCCGATCAGGCGAGCGACTGGCCCGTGATGCGCTCGAGCGCTTCCTGGTACTTCGCGGCCGTCTTCTCGACGACGTCGGCCGGCAGCGCCGGCGCCGGCGCCGTCTTGCCCCACGGCTGCGCCTCGAGCCAGTCGCGCACGAACTGCTTGTCGAACGACGGCGGGTTGGTGCCCACTTCGTACTGGTCGGCCGGCCAGAAGCGCGACGAATCGGCGGTCAGCACTTCGTCCATCAGGTACAGCTTGCCGTGGTTGTCGAGGCCGAATTCGAACTTCGTGTCGGCGATGATGATGCCGCGCGTCGCCGCGTAGTCGGCCGCTTCCTTGTACAGCTTGATCGAGATGTCGCGGATCGTCGCGGCCAGCTCGGTGCCGATGCGGCGCTCGGTTTCCTCGAACGTGATGTTCTCGTCGTGCTCACCCATCTCGGCCTTCGCGGCCGGCGTGAAGATCGGCTCCGGCAACTTCTGCGCGTTCTGCAGGCCTGCCGGCAGCTGCACGCCGCACACGGCGCCCGACGCCTGGTATTCCTTCCAGCCGCTGCCGGCCAGGTAGCCGCGCACGACCGCTTCGATCATGATCGGCTCGAGGCGCTTGACGACCACGCCGCGGCCCTTCACCTGCTCGACTTCGTCGGCCGCGACGACCGCTTCCGGCGCGTCGCCCGTCAGGTGGTTCGGCACGATGTGCGCGAGCTTGTCGAACCAGAAGTTCGCCATCTGGTTCAGCACGCGGCCCTTGTTCGGAATCGGCTCGCCCATCACCACGTCGAACGCCGACAGGCGATCGGTCGTGACGATCAGGAGCTTGTCGTTGCCGACCGCGTAGTTATCGCGAACCTTGCCGCGACCGAGGAGCGGCAGCGAACGGAGCGTGGATTCGTAAAGGGTAGACATCGTCTTTTCGCAGATAAGGAGCCAAACAAAAAGGGAAACGCCGTTCCCCGCGGCAGGCGGGAACGGCGGTCTTGCAATACGTCGGCGAACCGGCGGGCGCAGCGCCCCGACGGCTGCCGGCCGGCCCTTGTTCGGCCGGACGGAACGGCTGCCGGGGCCGGATCGGATCCGGCCCGCCGGGCGGCCAGCCCATGCCCGGCGGCAGAACCGGGCGGGGCAAATCGTACTACAGTCTCAGCGCACGACCTGTGCGAGCGCGCCCGACTTGTACTGCTCGGCGATCTTGTCGAGCGACACCGGCTTGATCTTGCCGGCCTGGCCTTCGCAGCCGAACGCGAGGTAACGGTCGACGCACACCTTCTTCGCCGCTTCGCGCGCGGGCTTCAGGTAGTCGCGCGGATCGAACTTGCCCGGGTTCTCGAACAGGTAGCGGCGGATCGCGCCGGTGATCGCGAGACGCAGGTCGGTGTCGATGTTGATCTTGCGCACGCCGTGCTTGATGCCTTCCTGGATTTCCTCGACCGGCACGCCGTAGGTTTCCTTCATGTCGCCGCCGAATTCGCGGATCTCGGCCAGCAGTTCCTGCGGCACCGACGACGAACCGTGCATCACGAGGTGCGTGTTCGGGATGCGCGCGTGGATTTCCTTGATGCGCTGGATCGACAGGATGTCGCCCGTCGGCTTCTTCGAGAACTTGTACGCGCCGTGCGACGTGCCGATCGCGATCGCGAGTGCATCGCACTGCGTGAGCTTGACGAAGTCGGCGGCCTGCTCCGGATCGGTCAGCAGCTGCTCGCGGGTCATCGTGCCTTCCGCGCCGTGGCCGTCTTCCTTGTCGCCCTTCATCGTCTCGAGCGAGCCGAGCACGCCGAGTTCGGCTTCGACCGTCACGCCGATCGAGTGCGCCATCTCGACGACCTTGCGCGACACGTCGACGTTGTACTCGTACGACGCGACCGTCTTGCCGTCGGCTTCGAGCGAACCGTCCATCATCACGCTCGTGAAGCCGCTGCGGATCGCGGCCGTGCAGACGGCCGGCGACTGGCCGTGATCCTGGTGCATCACGACCGGGATGTGCGGATACGATTCGACCGCCGCTTCGATCAGGTGGCGCAGGAACGGCTCGCCCGCATACTTACGCGCGCCGGCCGATGCCTGCATGATCACGGGCGCGCCGACCTGGTCCGCCGCCGCCATGATCGCCTGGACCTGCTCCAGGTTGTTCACGTTGAAGGCCGGCAGGCCGTAACCGTGCTCTGCCGCGTGGTCCAGCAATTGACGCATTGATACGAGAGGCATTGTGGAACTCCTTGGAATGAAAACCGGTGCGCCCTGACGCCGGCGCGGCACCTGCCCGGGTCTGGACCGGGGCAGCGCGGCGCGGCTGAGCGTCGAATAGCCGCATTTTATCGCGAAGCGCCTCCGATTCCGACCGCCCGGTGGCCCCCGCTCGCAATTTGTTACGTTCGCACGGCACAATGCGGCCAAAAAGGAGAAAAAAAGCCGCGCGGGGCTTCGGACCCCGCGCGGCTTTTTGCGCAAAAATGGTACCGGATCAGCCTCGACCGATCCGGGTCGCCGGCTCGCAGGCCGGCTCAGCGAGGCTCAGCCGGCGCTCAATAGTGCTCGCCGACCCGCACGATCTTCAGCGTGTTGGTGCCGCCCGCCTGCCCCATCGGCTCGCCGACGGTCAGCACGACCATGTCGCCATGCTGCACGTAACCCTGCTTGACGACGATCTCGAGCGCCGCCTGCAGTGCCGAATCGCGGTCGCTGTTGAAGTCGACGTGCAGCGGCGTCACGTTGCGGTACAGCGCCATCGTGCGCTCGCTGCCGACGCGCGGCGTCAGCGCGAAGATCGGCACGTGCGTGTAGTGACGCGACATCCACAGCGCGGTCGCGCCCGATTCGGTCAGCGCGACGATCGCCTTCGCGCCCAGGTGGTACGCGGTGAACAGCGCGCCCATCGCGATCGACTGGTCGATCCGCGTGAACGTCCGGTCGAGAAAATCCTTGTCCAGCTCGACTTCTTCGGATTTTTCCGCTTCGACGCACACGGCCGCCATCGTCTCGATCGTGACGACCGGGTACTTGCCGGCGGCCGTCTCGGCCGACAGCATCACCGCGTCGGTGCCGTCGAGCACCGCGTTCGCGACGTCCGACACTTCCGCGCGGGTCGGCACCGGTGCGTGGATCATCGATTCCATCATCTGCGTCGCGGTGATCACGAGCTTGTTCGACTCGCGCGCCATCCGGATCATGCGCTTCTGCAGCGCCGGCACGGCCGCGTTGCCGACTTCCACCGCGAGGTCGCCGCGCGCGACCATGATGCCGTCGGACGCGTCGAGGATGCTCTGCAGCGCCGGAATCGCCTCCGCGCGCTCGATCTTCGCGATCATCTTCGGCTTGATGCCGTACGGCGCGCCCGCGATGTTCGCGAGCTGGCGCGCCATTTCCATGTCGGTCGCATTCTTCGGGAACGACACCGCGACGAGGTCCGCGCCGAGCGACATCGCGGTGCGGATGTCTTCCATGTCCTTCGCGGTCAGCGCCGGCGCCGACAGGCCGCCGCCCTGGCGGTTGATCCCCTTGTTGTTCGACAGCTCGCCGCCCACCTTGACGATCGTGTGGATTTCGTCGCCGAGCACGCGCTCGACGGTCAGCACGATCAGGCCGTCGTTCAGCAGCAGCAGGTCGCCCGGCTTCAGGTCGCGCGGCAGTTCCTTGTAGTCGAGGCCGACGCGCTCGTCGTTGCCGAGCTCGCAGCCCGCATCGAGGATGAACGGCTGCCCGGGCACGAGCGTGGTCTTGCCGTTCTCGAACTTGCCGACGCGGATCTTCGGGCCCTGGAGGTCGGCCATGATCGCGATCTCGCGGCCAACCTTGCGGGCGGCCTCGCGCACCATTTCGGCGCGCTGGCGGTGATCGTCGGCCGTGCCGTGCGAAAAGTTGAGCCGCACGACGTCGAGGCCCGCCTGCATCATCTGCAGCAGAATCTCCGGCGAACTGGAAGCCGGGCCGATCGTGGCGACTATCTTGGTGGCGCGCTGCATGAAACTCCTCATCTGGATCAAGGTGGATGCGCTGGGTGAAACGCTGCGAGAGCCGGAATCGGCGGGCCCAGCGGCGGCCGTTCCGGGGGGCGTGCCGGTGCTTGCGCCCGGCATCGCTTTGTTCTGGATCTCGTGGTGCTGTGCGGCCGCGTCGCCGGCAGCCGCCGGTGCGCGCGGGGCGGTGTTCGCCCGCGCGGGCGCGCGTTTGCGCTTGCCCGCGCCGGCCGGCTGCTCCGCTTTCGCGGAGCGCGCGGCCTTCGTCACCCCTGCGCGCGCCGCCACGCTCAGGCCGCCCGCGTTTCGAGCACTTCCACCGCCGGCAGCTTCTTCCCCTCGAGGAACTCGAGGAAGGCGCCGCCGCCCGTCGAGATGTAGCTGACCTGGTCGTGAATGCCGTACTTCGCGATGGCCGCGAGCGTGTCGCCGCCGCCCGCGATCGAGAACGCGGACGATTTGGCGATCGCTTCGGCGAGCGTCTTGGTGCCGTTGCCGAACTGGTCGAACTCGAACACGCCGACCGGGCCGTTCCACACGATCGTGCCGGCCTTCTCGAGCTGGCTCGCGAGTGCCTTGGCCGTATCGGGGCCGATGTCGAGGATCATGTCGTCCGCTTCGATGTCGGCGACCTGCTTCACCGTGGCCGCGGCCGTCGGCGAGAATTCCTTGGCGGTGACGACGTCGGTCGGGATCGGCACCGACGCGCCGCGCTCGCGCGCTTCGTCGATGATCGCCTTCGCCTCGGCGACGAGATCGGCTTCCGCGAGCGACTTGCCGATCGACAGGCCGGCCGCGAGCATGAACGTGTTCGCGATGCCGCCGCCGACGATCAGCTGGTCGACCTTGCCGGCCAGCGACTTCAGGATGGTCAGCTTGGTCGACACCTTCGAGCCGGCGACGATCGCCACCAGCGGGCGCGCCGGGTTGCCGAGCGCCTTGCCGAGCGCGTCGAGTTCGGCGGCCAGCAGCGGGCCCGCACACGCGACGGGCGCGTACTTCGCGATCCCGTGCGTGGTCGCTTCCGCGCGGTGCGCGGTGCCGAACGCGTCGTTCACGTACACGTCGCAGAGCTTCGCCATCTTCTGGGCGAGCTCGTCCGAATTCTTCTTCTCGCCCTTGTTCACGCGGCAGTTCTCGAGCAGCACGACCTGGCCCGGTGCGACGTTCACGCCGTTCTCGACCCAGTTCGACACCAGCGGCACGTCGCGGCCGAGCAGCTCGGCGAGACGCTTGGCGACCGGCGCGAGCGAGTCTTCCGGCTTGAACTCGCCTTCGGTCGGACGGCCGAGGTGCGACGTGACCATCACGGCCGCGCCGGCGTCGAGCGCGGCCTGGATGGCCGGCACGGACGCACGCACGCGGGTGTCCTCGGTGATGTTGCCGTGATCGTCCTGCGGGACGTTGAGGTCGGCGCGGATGAACACCCGCTTGCCGGCGAGCTGGCCGGCGGCGATCAGGTCGGTAAGACGCTTGACTTGGCTCATGTTGAACAGATTGAAGTAGTGGATGGGGAAAGGGGGTTCACGCTGGACGTGCGCGGGCTGCCGCGAAAGGGCGCCGGATGCGGCCGTGGCTGGCGGTTCGCATGACGCGCACGGGTAAAAAATCTCGAACGGGCATTCTAGCCGATCCACCCGGCAGACTGACCCGTGCGGCGGCGAATTCCGCCTATTTGGGATCGCGCGCCGGAACCGACATATTGCCGCAACGCAGCAATTCGCCGACGCAACCGGGCGGCGCCGGGCGAGCCGGAACGGCGGCCCATCAGAAGATCAGGCGCAACGCGGTGAAGACGAGCATTCCGACGACGATCGTACCGAGCATGCTGCGCCGCCACAAAAACCAGCCGAGGCCGGCGAGCGCCGCGAAGAACGGATGGTTGGACAGCGCGAACGACAGGCCGGCCGGCGTTTCGAGCACGTCGGGCAGCACGACGGCGACCAGCGCGGCGGCCGGCGCGTAGCGCAGCGCGCGCTGCGCGCGTTCGGGCAGCACGGTGCGCTCGCCGCCGATCAGGAACAGCGCGCGCGTGACCGCCGTGACGATCGTCATCCCGACGATGACGATCCAGATCTCGGTCGCGCTCATTCGATCTCCTTTTCGTGCACGGTTTCGGTACGGATGCGCCGCCAGTCGGCCCGCTCGACGAAGAAGTCGGCCGTGCAGCCGGCCGCGAGCGCGGCGAGCACCGCGAGCGGCAGCGCAAGCCGGTACGGCAGGTCGAACGCGACGAGCGACACGATCCCGGCGACCGCGACGGCCGCGAGCGTCGAGCGGTTCGCGACCGCCGACACCATGATCGGGATCAGCGCGAGCGTGCCGGCCAGCTCCAGCCCCCAGCTCGCGGGAAAGAAGCTCGCGAGCAGGATGCCGGCGAGCGACGACACCTGCCACGACGCCCAGCTCGCGAGCGCCATCCCCCAGAAATAGGCTTCCTTGCCCGGCACGCGGCCGTACGCGAAGCCCTGTTTCTGGAACAGCAGGTAGATCACGTCGCCGTTGAAATAGCCGATCGCGAGACGCCGCCACAGCGGCAGGTAGGAAAAATGCGGCGCCAGCCCGGCGCTGAAGATCACGAAGCGCATGTTGACCATCGCGGCCGTGAGCAGCACGGTCCAGATCGGCAGCTTCGCCGCGAGGAGCGGCAGCACCGCGAGCTGCGACGAGCCCGCGTAGACGAACAGCGACATCGCGCTCGCCTGCCCGAGCGTCATCACGGACTTGCTCATCGCGATGCCGGTGACGAGCCCCCAGGACAGGATCGCCATCAGTGTCGGGGAATAGTCGCGCGCGCCCTGGATCAGCGCGAAGCGGTCGGTGGCGGACAATCGAGCGAGCATGGGAAAGCGGGCCGCAGCGGGCGGTTCGTCGGGACGCCGGCGCCTCCTGCCGGTGCGACCCATCGTTATTGGAATCGGTACCGGACGATTATAGCGCCGGCCCCGCGCCGTCCGACCGGATCGTCGCCAAATGACGCTAAAATACGCGTCTTTCCGGCTCAACGCTGCATACAACCCGCAGCACCTCACCGCTTCCAGGAGAATCCTATGTCAATGGCCGACCGCGACGGCAAGATCTGGATGGACGGCAAGCTGATCGACTGGCGCGACGCCAAGATCCACGTCCTGACCCACACGCTGCACTACGGCATGGGCGTCTTCGAGGGCGTGCGCGCGTACAAGGCGGCCGACGGCAGCACCGCGATCTTTCGCCTGCCCGAGCACACCAAACGTCTGCTGAATTCGGCGAAGATCTTCCAGATGGACGTGCCGTTCGACCGCGAAACGCTCGAAGCCGCGCAACTCGCGGTCGTGCGCGAGAACCGGCTCGAGTCGTGCTACCTGCGCCCGATCATCTGGGTCGGCTCGGAAAAGCTCGGCGTGGCGGCGAAGGGCAACACGATCCACGTCGCGATCGCCGCATGGCCGTGGGGCGCGTACCTCGGCGAAGACGGCCTCGCGAAGGGCATCCGCGTGAAGACGTCGTCGTTCACGCGCCACCACGTGAACGTGTCGATGGTGCGCGCAAAGGCGTCGGGCTGGTACGTGAACTCGATCCTGGCGAACCAGGAAGCGACGGCTGACGGCTACGACGAAGCGCTGCTGCTCGACGTCGACGGCTACGTGTCGGAAGGCTCGGGCGAAAACTTCTTCCTCGTGAACAACGGCAAGCTGTACACGCCCGACCTGTCGTCGTGCCTCGACGGCATCACGCGCGACACGGTCATCACGCTCGCGAAGGACGCCGGCATCGAGGTGATCGAGAAGCGCATCACGCGCGACGAGGTCTACACGGCCGACGAAGCGTTCTTCACCGGCACGGCCGCCGAAGTCACGCCGATCCGCGAGCTCGACAACCGCACGATCGGCATCGGCGCGCGCGGCCCGATCACGGAAAAGCTCCAGTCGGCGTTTTTCGATATCGTGTCGGGCAAGAACGCGAAGTACGCGCACTGGCTGACGAAGGTCTGAGCGCGCCGCGCGACCGACCGCCCCACACAAGAGTGATAAGAGAAAGTCTCATGAGTGAAATCAAGGAAATGCCGCTGGTCGAGCTGACGGCCAAGGATCTTCCCGCCTACTGCCCGAACCCGGCCATGACCCGCTGGAACGCGCACCCGCGCGTCTTCATCGACGTGTCGCACGGCGAGGCGCGCTGCCCGTACTGCGGCACGCGCTACAAGCTGCGCGACGGCGAGGTCGTCAAGGGCCACTGAGCCCGGCGGCCGGGCCTGAAGGCCCACCGACCCGCAAGGCGGCGCAGCCGGAAGTCCGGCGCGCCGCCGTTCCCCATTCTGGCAACCCGAACGCGGCGCCCGAGCGCCGTGCTTCATTACGACATCGGAAGTCGACCTGATGCGTCGAGCGCTGGTTATCGCACCGAACTGGATCGGTGACGCATTGATGGCGCAGCCGCTTTTTGCGCTGCTGAAGAAACTCCATCCCCGCATCGCCGTCGATGCCGTCGCACCCTCGTGGGTCGCGCCCGTGCTCGAGCGGATGCCCGAGATCCACGATGTCCACGCGACCGATCTCGCGCACGGCAAGCTGCAGCTGCTGCGCCGCTGGCAGCTCGCGAGCGACCTGCGCGACGTCGGCTACGACGCGGCGTACGTATTGCCGAATTCGCTGAAGTCCGCGGTGATCCCGTGGCTCGCGAACATCCCGCTGCGGATCGGCTATACGGGCGAGCACCGCTACGGCTTGCTCAACGTGCGCCACGCGAACCCCGACAAGTCGGGCGAGCGGCCGCCGATGACGACCCACTACGCGGCGCTCGCGTACGCGCCGGGCGCGAAGCTGCCCGAGTCGATGAAGACGCTGCCCGCCCCGCGCCTGGACGCCGACCTGAACGAAACGGCGCGGGTGTCCGCACGTTTCAATCTCGATACACGCAAGCCGCTCGTCGTGTTCTGCCCCGGCGCCGAATACGGCCCGGCCAAGCGCTGGCCGCCCGAGCACTTCGCGTCGCTCGCGACCATCGTGCACCAGTCGTTCCCGTATACGCAGATCGTCGCGCTCGGCTCGCAGAAGGATGCCGCGGCCGCGCAGGCGATCGCCGACCACGCGCCGAACGTGCGCAACCTGTGCGGGCAGACGTCGTTGTCCGAGGCGTGCGCGCTGATCGCGCGCGCGAACGCGGTCGTCACCAACGATTCCGGGCTGATGCACGTCGCGGCCGCGCTGCGCCGGCCGCTCGTCGCGTTGTACGGATCGACCGATCCGCGCCACACCCCTCCGCTGTCGGAGCTGGCGAAGGTACAATGGTTGCATCTCGAATGCAGTCCCTGCTTCGAACGCGAGTGCCCGCTCGGCCACCTGAAGTGCCTGCGCGAACTCGGTCCGGAGCAGGTATTCGGCGATTTGCGCGGCATGCTCGTCGGGCAGCGCTGACCCTGACCGGCAGCGTCGCACGGCGCGCCGGGCAATCCGATTCACCGGTGTGCGGCGGCTCGATCCGGGCCGCCGTGCTGAATACGGCGCGCGACGCGCGCGAGAGACAACCCCGATGCCACGTTTTGCCCGCCTCTTCGAAGCCGCTGCCGATACGCTGAACGCCTACTACCAGGCCGTCGCGGATGCCAATCTCGACGCGCTGCTGGCGTTGTGGATCGACGAGGATTTCGCCAGCTGCGTGTGGGCGGACGGCGAGCATCTGCACGGCCTCGACCAGATCCGCGGCGGGCTCGCCAACCGGCTCGCGACGCGTCCGGTCACGATCGAGCCGCTCGACATCCGCGTGTACGACAGCCTCGGCACGGTCGTCTATACGATCGCCGAAGCGCATCAGCAGGCCGACCTGACGGCCGAACCCGACATGGTTTTCGCGACGTACGTGATGATCCACGAACGCGGCGAATGGCGCATCGCGCACATCCACGCGAGCCCGATTCCTGAACAGGCGGCCGGACAATTCGCCGCGAAGATCCGTCACGGGCAGGGTCCGCTGCACTGACGAAGAACGAAGCAACGCATTAGCGGGGCGATCATGAGTACGGCTTCTCCGCCCACCTCGCCGCTGACCGGGGCCCCGGCCCCCGACGACGACACACTGCGCTATCGCGCACCGCGCTGGCTGCCCAACAGCCATGTGCAAACCATCGTGCCCGCGCTGTTCGCGCGGCGTCCGGTTGTCGCTTACCGGCGAGAGCGATGGGAAACCCCCGACCACGACTTCATCGACCTCGACTGGGTCGCGCACCTCGACAGCGCGGCGCCGGCGCCCGACGCGCCGCTGTTCGTGCTGTTCCACGGTCTCGAAGGCAGCTCCGCGTCGCACTACGCGCTCGCGATGATGGCCACCGCGCGCGCGAACGGCTGGCACGCCGTGGTGCCGCACTTCCGCAGTTGCAGCGGCGAGATCAACCGCCAGCCGCGCTTCTACCATCTCGCCGACAGCGCCGAGGTCGACTGGATCCTGCGCCGGCTCGCCGCGCAGCATCGCGGGCCGCTGGTCGCGGCCGGCGTATCGCTCGGCGGCAACGTGCTGCTGCGCTGGCTCGGCGAGCATCGCAGCGACACGTCGATCGTGCGCGCCGCCGCCGCGATCTCGACGCCGATCGACGTGCATGCGGGCGGCCGCGCGCTGTCGCAGGGGTTCGCGATGGTCTACACACGCAGCTTCCTGAAGACGCTCAAGCGCAAGGCGCTCGCGAAGCTCGACCAGTATCCGGGGCTGTTCGACCGCGACGCGATGCTGCAGGCCGTGACGATGCGCGACTTCGACGAGGTCGTGACCGCGCCGCTGCACGGTTTCGCGAACGCCGACGACTACTGGACGCAGGCGACCACGCGGCCGCTGCTGCCCGCGATCGACGTGCCGACGCTGATCCTCAACGCCCGCAACGACCCGTTCCTGCCGGAATCGGCGCTGCCGGGCCCGGCCGACGTGTCGCCCGCCGTCGAGCTCGACCAGCCCGCGCACGGCGGCCATGCGGGTTTCATGACCGGGCCGTTCCCCGGCCGCCTCGACTGGCTGTCGGCGCGGGTGTTCGGCTATTGCTCGAAATTCGTCGACCATGGATGACATCGTCAGGCAGGCGCTCGCCAAATGGCCGAACGTGCCGCATTGCACCGGCTGGCTGCTGCTCGACCGGCGCGGCGCATGGCGGCTGCGCGACGACGCGGCGCAGGCGGCCGGCGAGCTCGGCTCGCCGATCCGGCATGCGGCGCTGAACGCGTTCATCGGCCGCAACTACGAATGCGACGCGCAGGGCCAGTGGTTCTTCCAGAACGGGCCGCAGCGCGTGTACGTCGAACTCGCCTATACGCCGTGGATCGTGCGGCTCGCCGAACGCGACGGGCAGCTCGCGCTCACCGACCAGACGGGCGCCCCGTTCGAACCGGACGCAGCGTGGCTCGATGACGGCGGCGGCGTGCTGTTTCGCGATGCCGGCACACCGCCGCGCATCGCGGCACTGCACGATCACGATCTCGGGCTGTTCGCCGACCACGCGGATTTCGACGCGGAGCCGCCCGTGCTGCGCTGGCGCGACGGCCGCTCGCTGCCGCTTGGCGGCATCGCGTGCGCCGACGTGCCTGCGCGGTTCGGCTACATTCCCAGCCCGGCGCGCCACGCACGCGATGCCGCCGACAGCGGCAACTGACCCGCCGCGGCGCCTTCGGCGTTCGCTGCGCGACGGCCGCTACCCGCGGCCGTTCTTCTCGTCGTCGCGCTCTTCCTTGTAGCGCGCCTCGAATTCCAGCAGCCGTGCGCCGATGATCGACTGCTCGTAAAACGACACATCCTTCGCGTCGCGCGCTTCCTTCAGTTGCCGGATCGCCGACGGCCACGCGCCGTCGAGCGCCAGCTTCTCCGCCAGCGCGCGACGCCGCGCGAGCACGTCGCCCTTGCCGTCGCTCGACTTCGCGAGGTAATCCCACCAGTCCGGCTGTTCGGGGTCGGCCTTCGCCTGCGCCCGCGCGAGCGTCTGCGCTTCGGCGAAGCGGCGCGCGGCGATCAGCGCCTGCAGGTGCGCGACGATCGCCGCGTGCGACGCCGGCCAGCGCCGCTGCGCGAGCGCCGACAGCCGTACCGCGTCGTCGGTCCGGCCCGCGCGGCGAGCGATGTCCGCGGCCAGCACGTCGAGGCTCGGCGAGCTGGTCGCCGGATCGTCGTCGCGCCGCTCGCGCGCATCGAACGCGCTGCGCGCCGACGCGAGCGCCTTGTCCGCCGCATCGTACTGGCCGAGCAGCGTGTTCGCGAGCGCGATGCCGTACCAGTTCGCCGCGACGTTCGGCGCCGTGCGATCGTCGATCTCCAGCTGCATCCGCCGCGCCTCGGCCGAGATGTCGGTCGGCGCCCGGTTCTGCAGGACGCGCAGCCGCGCACGCACGAACCCGTATTCGGCCGACTGGCGTGGCTGCCGGTATGGCGCGCGACGGGCACGATCTTCCATGTCAGCGATCCGCTCGCCGGTCAGCGGGTGCGTGCGCGCATAGGCCGGCACGCCCGCATCGCCCATCGACGCGCGGTCCAGCCGCTCGAAGAAGCCGGGCATGCCGTACGGGTCGTAGCCGGCTCCCGCGAGCAACTGGAAGCCGACGCGATCGGCCTCGCGCTCGGCCGACCGCGAGAAGCGCAGCTGGTTGTCGACCGCGTACGCCTGTCCGCCCATCGCGATCGCGCTGCCGAGATCGCCGCTGCGCGCGAGCACGCCGGCCAGCACGCCGAGCAGCATCGTCGCGAGCGCCGTGTAGCCGGTCTTCTCGCTCGCGCCGATCATCCGCGCGATGTGCCGCTGCAGCACGTGGCCCATCTCGTGGCCGACCACCGACGCGAGCTCCGACTCCGTCTGCGTCGTGACCACCAGCCCGCTGTTGATTCCGATGAAGCCGCCCGGCATCGAGAACGCGTTGATCTGCGGATCGCGCACCGGGAACAGGTCGAAGTCCGGCGCGTAGCCGCCGATGTAGCGCGCCGCCGCCGCGGCCGCGAGCCGCGCCGCCATCGCGTTCAGGTAGTCGCGCACGAGCCAGTCGTCGAGATAGTCGGGATCGCGCCGCACTTCGCGCATCACGCGCTCGCCGAGCCGGCGCTCGGCCCGCGGCGTCAGCGCACCGCCGGAGCCGTCGCCGAGATCGGGCAGCTCCAGCGCCCGCAGCGGCGCGCGCAGGCTCGCGACCGGCGCCGACGCACCGCCCGCGCCCGAGAACCGGCTCTCCGCGCCGCCGTACGTGCCGAACACGCCGGTCGCGATGCCGGACGGCACGGTGGAAATCGACGTCGCGCCGCCGGCCGCCGGCTCGAGCGGCGGCGCGGAGGCGCTCTGCGCATGGCCGCCCGGCGGTAGCGCGAGCGCCGCCGACAGCGACACGGCAAGCAACTGTTTGACACGCATGGCAGGATGAAAACGACGCCGTCCCGCGCGAGCGGCGCGCATCGCGGCGTTTGGTCTGAATATTCGGGTCATTGTACCGGCGCCGCGATGACTGTCCCGTACCGCGCGTGCGTCATCTGCGCCTCCGGCAACGCGAACGCCGCTGCTATGATAGGCGCCCGTTGAGCGGTTGGATCGGTTCGTCGCGCCGGTATGGCATCCGGTGCCCTGCCGATCGCGAAGCAGGATCGACGCACGTGCACGCGCACTCCGTTCCACCAGAGGAAGACATGTCAGGACTCACCCATTTCGACGCCGCCGGCCACGCCCACATGGTCGACGTCGGCGGCAAGCAGGAAACGCAACGCATCGCGATCGCGCGCGGCACGATCCGGATGCTGCCGGCCACGTTCGCGCTGATCCGCGACGGCAAGGCGAAGAAAGGCGACGTGCTCGGCGTCGCGCGCATCGCGGCGATCCAGGGCGCGAAACGCACGGCCGATCTCATTCCGCTGTGCCATCCGCTCGCGCTGACGCGCGTGGCCGTCGACTTCGAACTCGACGACGCGCTGCCGGGCGTCCACTGCGTCGTGCAGGTCGAGACGTTCGGCCGGACCGGCGTCGAGATGGAAGCGCTGACGGCCGTCCAGGTCGGGCTGCTGACCGTCTACGACATGTGCAAGGCGGTCGATCGCGGGATGGTGATCACCGACGTGAGCGTGCGGGAGAAGCGCGGTGGGAAGTCGGGGGACTGGAAGGCGGAAGACGTCGCCGGTTGAGCGCCCGCCGCGACGCACTCGCCCGCAGCTCGTGGAGAATCGATGGTTGTCGTGATTTCCCGGTCGGACGACAGACCATCAGGAAACCACGTCGCCGATGGGGAGCGATTCGGTGAAATGCGTTGCGCCGCTGCCGTATGCGTGCCCCGGTGCGCCACCGTGCCGGCAGCTATCCGTTCCCATGTGAACCGGCCCTGACGGGCAAGCGCGGGAAAACACCGTCACGATGCGTTGATCGACGGACGCGCGACGGGTTCGCGCCATTCGTGCCCCGCCGGACTGTCGCGGCACGAACCCGATACCCCGGAACTGAATCTGGACCGCGCGCCACGGCGCGGCGCCCGCCCCGCGTCACTGCCCGCGCTGCGGCTCGAACACGAACGGTTGGGTCAGCAAGAAAGGATTCGCGCTCGCGCCGGTCTGCACGCAGGTCGCGTGCGTCATCGCTTCGACGGCCGCGCGATCGGCCGCCGCATTGCGGCTGCTCGTCGTCACGGTGACGTTCTGCGCTTCGCCGGACGTCGTCATCAGCGCGCGCACGAGCACCGTCGCCGGGCGCGTGAGCGGCTTCGCGGTATCCGGATAGACGGCCCGCGGAATGTGGCAGGTCAGCTTGCTTTCCTGCGATGACGACAACATCGCGCAGCCGGAAAACAGCATCGCGGCGGCAGGCAGGATCAGGTAGGTCGAGCGAATGGCCATGGTCGAATATCGTTCTTCAGCACTGTTCTGGGCACACGCACCGCAGGCCGGCAGCCTTCCCCGGCCGCATCGCATGTGTCGCACTGCGCCGCGGCCATCGGACCGGCGCCCCGTTACGGCCGCACGACCGAGCGATGCTCGGCCGCGATCCTGCTCGGCGCAATGCCCGGATAGCCGGGAAATCTGCCGTATTCGCACCGGCGATGCCCGGCGCCTGCGGGCACGCAAACGCTTTCGCGCATTGTGCACGCGCCGCCAGGTCAGCGGCGTCAATTTGACAATGGTTGACGCGAATCGCTGCTCGTTCGGCCGGAATCCGCGCGATCCGCGAGGTAATCGAGATCCGACGGATTGCCGCACGACAGGCCACGTCGTGTGGCTCCGACGTCAGCCGCCTCAAGCCCGCCGCGATCGACGCCGGAATTCCCCGTTCCGGCGCGCACGACAGGCGTCAATCCGAATCGTCGTCGTCCGAGTCGTCGCCCTCGTCGGCCGGCGCTTCCCCGTATTTCGCGACGACGGCCGCCCTGAACGTCTTCAGCGCGGGCTCCTGGTCGCACAGCTTGTACAACGCGGCCAGCTGTTGCGGCCAGTCCTTCAGTTCCTTCGCGAACACATGCAGGCGTGCGACGGTATCGAGCGCGTCGGCTTCGCGGCCGGCCAGCGCCTGCAGCACCGCGTAGCGACGCAGCACCGTCTCGCCGGGCAACAGCGCGATCGCGCGCTCGTGCGCGGCGAGCTTGGCCGGCAGATCGTCCGGCGAAATCGGCAGCAGCGTCGCCGCACCGTAATCGCCCCACGCGCCGAACAGCAGCGACGGCGCATCGCGGTACTGCGCGGCCGGGCTGCTGCCGTAATAGAGCACTTCCGCGCGCTGGTAGTCGCGCAGCACGGGCACCGCCGCCAGCACGCCGCCGAACGACAGCACCGCGAACAGCCCGAAGGCCGCCCGCCCCGGCAGGATGCGCAGCGGCTTCACGTCGAGCAGCCCGATCACGAACATCGCCGGCAGCAGGAAGAACATGTACTGCTGCGGATACTCGACCAGCGCATGCATCAGCAGGATGCCGATCAGCGCGAAGCCGAACACGCGCATGCTCGACTGCGGCGCACGCACCGCGCGCACGAACCACGCGACGAGCGTGACGGCGAGCACACCGAGCCCGACGAGACCGGACTTCGCGAGCAGGTCGATGAAGATGTCGTGCGAGTTGTTCGCGATCTCGACGCCGCCGAGCGTGCGCACCAGCGCAAACTGGTGCGACGGGAATTCGCCCCAGCCGACCCCGAGCAGCGGATGCTCGCGGAACATCGCGAGCCCGTACTTCCACAGCGCGAGGCGCGGCGCGATCTGCCCGGCGTCGCGCATCCGGTCGGCGGCCGACTCCGCGAGATTCAGGTGATAGTGCACGTTGGCCCAGCGCACCGCGACGTTCACCGCGATGAAGGCGGCCGCGAGCACGACCGGGATCAGCCACGCGCGTGCATTGCCCGGCGTGCGGCGCGATTCGACCCACGCCATCCAGAAGCCCGCGACGACCATCACCGCGACCTGCAGCCACGGCCCGCGCGACACGGTGAGCGCGAGACCGACCGACAGCACAAGCGACAGCGCAAGCCATGCCCACACCGCGAGCCGGCGCGTCTGCACCAGATACAGCGCGCCCGCGAGCGCGAAGGCGATGTAGCTGGCCAGATGGTTCGCCTGCGCCATGTTGCCGTATGGACGGCGGTCGACCGCGATGTTGTACACCACGACGAACGGCGAGACGGCCGACTCGAGGTGGAACAGCTGCACGATCTGGGTACCGACCGCGAACACGCCGCCGACGAGCAGCGCACCGGCCATCATCGGCCACACCGTTTCCGCCATCCCGTCGCGCGCCAGTGCATAGCCGGCCTGCATCGCGACCAGCGCAGCGGCCAGATACCCGAGCGCGAGCCAGTTCATCGACGGCACCTTGAGCGGGATCAGCGCAACCTGCGCGAGCAGCACCACCGCAAAGCCGAGCGGCACCGCGAACGCGGCCGGCGCGGCAAACGGCTCGGCCGGACGGCCGGTGCGCGCGAGCAGCACGACGGACACGCCCACCAGCAGATACAGCACCAGCGCGGAAAACTCGGAATAGAAGGTCGGGATCGGATACGTGTGATTCGTGATCGCGTACGGCACGATCAGGGCGACAGCCAGCGCAACGAGCGACAACGAACGGGAAAAAGTAGAAGGCATGAGCGAACCGGATGTCAGCAACCGGCGCACTATACAAAACTTTCCCTGCTCTGTGCGGGGCTGTCGCTCCGCGAGCCGGCGCGGGGCCGGCGCCCCGCCGGCCGAAGCGGCGGACGGCAGGCCGCATGCCCCCGGCGCCATCGTTCCGCGCCAGGCCTATGCGCGGCACTCCGCAGGCGCATATTTCGCGGGCAACGTCGCGGCGTTACCCGGCAACGGCCCGGCTCCCGGTGCCGGCAGCGACGACGCATCCTTGCCGGCGGCGAAGCATTCCCACGCGATCGTGCCGGCTTGTATCGTGCCCTTTTTGAGCGGCACGCGTGCGGTGGGCGTATCGGCCTTGTCGGGCGCGGACGGCACGAGCACCAGCGTATTCGTGCCGGCCGCGGCGACGCGGGTGGTGAACGCGACCGTGATCTGACCGGTCGCGCCGTCGATCGCCACTGACTCGACGTTGCGGGTCGCGGCAGGCGGGCTGTAGCCGCCGTCGAGGCTCGTGCCGCTCGCCGCGTTGTCGGCGACCGCGAGCCGCGCCGACGATGCGAGCGCCAGCCCCTCGCCGACGCGCGACCGCGCGAGGTAATCCTGGTACGCGGGAATCGCATAGGCCGCGACGACGCCGACGATCGCGAGCACGATCATCAGTTCGATCAGCGTGAAGCCGGCCGGCCGCCAGCGCGGCGATGGCCGGTTCGCGCGCCGCAGGTCGGCGGCCACGCGACGGAACAGGGAAACGGAAAAGGCTTCGAACATGAACAGGCTCCGGAAACGAAAAACGCCTGCCGATACAGGCAGGCGTCTCGATCGTAGCCAGCGGGCGGCGAAGCCGGCAGTCGGCCGGATGGCCTAGTCAGTGCGCATGCGGCGCGCTGCGGCGTTTTCTGAGTGCGTAACCGATCGCCACGACGAACAGCGCGCCGGCGATGCTCGCGCCGTAGACCACCGGCGGCGTATCGAGCACCGGCCAGCGATCGCCGACCGGGTCGTTCACGATCAGCCCGCCCGCGATCCAGCCGAGCAGCCCGGCGCCGAGCGCGACGACGACCGGGAAACGGTCGAGCAGCTTCAGCACCAGCGTGCTGCCCCACACGATGATCGGCACGCTGACGACGAGCCCGAAGATCACGAGCGCGATCCGGTGCGACGGGTCGGCCTGCTCGGCCGCGCCGGCGATCGCGATCACGTTGTCGAGGCTCATGACCGCATCGGCGATCACGATCGTCTTCACGGCGTCCCACAGCCGGTCGGCCGGCTTGATGTTGTCGTGCGCGTCGGCGGCCGGCGCCATCAGCTTGATGCCGATCCACAGCAGCAGCAGCCCGCCGCCGAACTTCAGGAATGGCACGTCGAGCAGCGCGACCGCGAACGTGATCAATGCGACACGCAACAGGATCGCCCCGGCGGTGCCCCAGACGACGCCGCGCAGCCGCTGGTTCGCCGGCAGGTTGCGGCAGGCCAGCGCGATCACGACCGCGTTGTCGCCGCCGAGCAGGATATCGATGATGACGATCTGGAGAATCGCGCCCCAGTGCAGCGAGGTCAGGAATTCGAGCATGGCGGTGAGGAAAGGACAGCGGCCGCTCCGAGGGCGACCCGGTTCATCGCCGGCACATGCAGGACGCATGCCCGGTGCTTACGAATTCATTGCGGCAGCATAACAAAAAACGCCGGCAAAGCCGGCGTTTTCTGCAGGACGAGCCCGGGGGAAATGATTACAGCGCCTTCTTCAGCAGACGGCCCATTTCCGACGGGTTGCGCGTGACGGTGATGCCGCACGCTTCCATGATTTCCAGCTTCGCCTCGGCCGTATCCGCACCGCCCGAGATCAGCGCGCCGGCGTGGCCCATGCGCTTGCCCGGAGGCGCCGTGACGCCCGCGATGAAGCCGACGACCGGCTTCTTCATGTTGTCCTTGATCCACTCGGCCGCGTTGGCTTCGTCCGGACCGCCGATTTCGCCGATCATCACGACCGCGTCCGTATCCGGATCGTCGTTGAACATCTTCATCACGTCGATGTGCTTCAGACCGTTGATCGGGTCGCCGCCGATACCGACTGCCGACGACTGGCCGAGGCCCAGGGCCGTCAGCTGCGCAACGGCTTCATACGTCAGCGTGCCCGAACGCGACACGACGCCGATGCGGCCCTTGCGGTGGATGTGACCCGGCATGATGCCGATCTTCAGTTCGTCCGGCGTGATCGTGCCCGGGCAGTTCGGCCCGAGCAGCAGCGTCTTGCGGCCTTCGCGACGCATGCGGTCCTTCACTTCGATCATGTCACGGACGGGAATGCCTTCCGTGATGCAGATCGCGAGATCCAGGTCGGCTTCGACCGCTTCCCAGATCGCAGCCGCCGCGCCTGCCGGCGGCACGTAGATGACCGACACGGTCGCACCGGTTTCCGCCTTCGCTTCCTTGACGCTCGCGTAGATCGGAATGCCTTCGAAGTCTTCGCCGGCCTTCTTCGGGTTCACGCCCGCGACGAATGCTTCGCGGCCGTTTGCGTATTCACGGCAGGCGCGCGTATGGAACTGACCGGTTTTGCCGGTAATGCCCTGCGTGATGACCTTCGTGTCCTTGTTGATCAGAATCGACATGTATTTTGACCTCTGTTCGATGGGCGTCGCGTACAGACCGCGCCGCCATGCGTATTCGATAGCGTTACTTGCCTGCGGCAGCCGCGACGACCTTCTGCGCAGCCTCTTCCATGCTGTCCGCCGAGATGATCGGCAGGCCCGAATCGGCCAGCATCTTCTTGCCGAGGTCCTCGTTCGTGCCCTTCATGCGCACGACGAGCGGCACGTTCAGGTTCACGGCCTTCGAACCGGCGATCACGCCTTCCGCGATCACGTCGCAGCGCATGATGCCGCCGAAGATGTTCACGAGGATCGCCTTCAGGCCCGGGTTCTTCAGCATCAGCTTGAACGCTTCCGTGACCTTCTCGGTCGTCGCGCCACCGCCGACGTCCAGGAAGTTCGCCGGTTCGCCGCCGAACAGCTTGATGGTGTCCATCGTCGCCATCGCGAGGCCCGCGCCGTTCACGAGGCAGCCGATGTTGCCGTCGAGCGAGATGTACGCGAGGTCGAACTTCGACGCTTCGATTTCAGCCGGATCTTCTTCGTCCAGATCGCGGTACGCGACGATTTCCGGGTGGCGGAACAGCGCGTTCGAGTCGAAGTTGAACTTCGCGTCGAGTGCGGTGACCTTGCCGTCGCCGGAGACGTTCAGCGGGTTGATTTCAGCCAGCGATGCGTCGGTTTCCCAGAATGCCTTGTACAGGCCTTGCAGGATCGCGCGCGCTTGCGGGATCGAAGCAGCCGGCACGCCGATCTTCGCGGCGAGGTCGTCGGCCTGCGCGTCCAGCAGCCCCGTCGACGGCTCGACGATGACCTTGTGGATCAGTTCCGGGTGCTTTTCGGCGACTTCTTCGATGTCCATGCCGCCTTCGCTCGAACCCATCAGAACGATCTTTTGCGACACGCGATCGACGACGAGGCTGACGTACAGTTCCTGCTTGATGTCGGCGCCTTCTTCGATCATCAGACGGTTGACCTTCTGGCCTTCCGGACCGGTCTGGTGCGTGACGAGTTGCATGCCGAGGATCTGGTTCGCGTATTCGCGGACCTGCTCGATCGACTTCGCCACCTTCACGCCGCCGCCCTTGCCACGGCCACCCGCGTGAATCTGAGCCTTCACAACCCATACCGGGCCGCCGAGCTCTTCCGCCACCTTGACGGCCTCGTCAACCGAGAACGCCGGCTTGCCGCGCGGTACCGCGACTCCGAATTTCCGCAGGATTTCCTTACCCTGGTACTCGTGAATCTTCATGCGTGATTCCCTTCAGTCTGAGAGTTGGATGAAAAGTCGCTTAAGACGCTTCTTCGAATGATTTCCGTTCATTCCTTCGTGCTGCCTTCACCGGGCAAATCCGGCCGAAGCGGGCCATACCACTTCGGGTAGTACTGCCGCACGACCTCGCCGTCGAATCGCAGCGCCCGGCAGCGGCCGAGCTGGAAAGGCGGTTCGGCGTGCGCGTCGTCATGATCCGGCCCCTCGCCGCCCTCCTCGCGCACGTTCCACACATCACCGGCGAACGCCTGGATCGCGGCCGTCGGCAGCACGGCGCACAGTTCGGTGAGATGGGAGCAGCCTGCGACGCCGGCGAGCAGCCGGTTCGCGTTGCGGCGGAAATTGCGGAAGAGATTGAGCCCGATGAGGGCCCGATAGGCAGGCGGGGCGGACTGACAGTGACCGGGATAGGGCACCCATTCCGAAGACGCTTCGGCGTCGACGACATTGAGGTCACGATCGATGGTCACGCGCAGCCAGAGTTCGTGGATCGGCAGGCCCTGGGGCCGGATGCCCGACGCAAGCGCGACATCGCGCGGCTTGTGGTCGGTCAGGCAGGCTTCGATGTCCCACAAGCCGTCGCCGCGCTCGTAGGCTTCCGCTCGGATTGCGCGTCGATGTCGCAACTGACGGGGCACGGGCTCGGATAGCGGCATGCTGGAGGTTGAGGCCGAAGAGGAAAACCCGTGGATTTTAGCATATTGGGTATTTGAGACAGTTTGCCGCGACGGCGGGTATTCCCGCCTGTCCGGAAGCGGTTGCAATGCAGCAAAATCGCGCGCCACGCGCGCGACCGGGCCCGTCAGTCGTCGATCGGGAAATCGTCGCCGACCTTCAGCAACTTCACGATGGTCGCGCTCGAGAAGCCGCGCGCGGCCAGGAAGCGCGCCTGCTTCGCGCGCTCGGCGGGCGTTTGCGGCAGTGCACCGAATTTCTTGCGCCAGACGGCCTGCGCGCGCGTCAACTCGGTCTCGCGCAATTGTGCATTCACCGCTTCGACGAGACTGTCGCCGACCGCGTGGCGCTTCAGCTCGCCGACGATGCGCGCGACGCCGACACGCGACGCGCGGCGATGCACGAGGCTCTCGGCGAAACGGGCGTCGGACAACCAGCCTTCCTTTTCCAGCGCATCGAGCACCGGCTCGACGGATTCGTCCTCGCCGACGTAGGGGGCGAGCTTGCGCGCGAGCTCCGCGCGGCTGTATTCGCGCCTCGACAGATAGCCGAGCGCGCGGCCCTTCAACGACCGCGGCGGCTTCGACGACTTGCGCTCGCGGGCGCCCGGCGCGTCACTCGAGGCATCGCCGGAAGACGCGCCGGCTGCACGGCGTGCGCGGCGCGGATGCTGGCTGCTGCGCGTATAGACATCTTCCGTCGCCGGCGCATCGGCTGTGCGATCGACCGGGAAGCGGACACCGGACACGCGACGGCGGGACCGATCGTGCGCGTCGAACGACTCATCGTCGTCGAACGGATCGTCCGGTGCGGCAATCTCAAACGAAACGAGGGCATCGTCGGATGCCCTCGTCGCGGTGCGGTTCGCGGCGTTGCCGCCTGCGCTCCGCCGGTCGGCGCCCGAGGATCCGCCTCGCCGGCCGGAGCGACCCGCCGTTTCGGGCGTGTCGTGCTCCTCCGGCTCGCCGGCCTGACCTCGGCGCGCAACCATCACTCTTCTTCGTCCATCGCCTCGGCTTCGTTGCCTGCGCCATCGGGCATTGCGACGACGCCGAGCGATTCGCGGATGCGGTTCTCGATCTCGCGCGCGATTTCCGGATTTTCGCGCAGGAATTCACGCGCGTTGTCCTTGCCCTGGCCGATCTTCTCGCCGTTGTAGCTGTACCAGGCGCCCGCCTTGTCGACGATCTTCGCCTGCACGCCGAGATCGATGATCTCGCCCTGACGCGAAATGCCTTCGCCGTACAGGATGTCGAAGATCGCTTCGCGGAACGGCGGCGACACCTTGTTCTTGACGACCTTCACGCGGGTTTCGTTGCCGATCACCTCGTCGTTCTTCTTGATCGAGCCGATCCGGCGGATATCGAGACGCACCGACGAGTAGAACTTCAGTGCGTTACCGCCCGTCGTGGTTTCCGGGTTGCCGAACATCACGCCGATCTTCATCCGGATCTGGTTGATGAAGATCACGAGGCAGTTCGTGCGCTTGATCGTGCCGGTCAGCTTGCGCAGCGCCTGCGACATCAGGCGGGCCTGCAGACCCGGCAGCGAATCGCCCATCTCGCCTTCGATTTCGGCCTTCGGCACGAGCGCCGCGACCGAGTCGATGACGATCATGTCGATCGAGCCCGAGCGCACCAGCGCATCGGTGATTTCGAGGGCCTGCTCGCCGGTGTCCGGCTGCGAGATCAGCAGCTCCGGCACGTTCACGCCGAGCTTCGCGGCATATTGAACGTCGAGCGCGTGCTCGGCGTCGATGAACGCCGCGGTGCCGCCCAGCTTCTGCAGCTCGGCGATGACCTGCAGCGTGAGCGTGGTCTTACCGGACGATTCCGGACCGTAGATCTCGACCACCCGGCCGCGCGGCAAGCCGCCGACGCCCAGCGCGATGTCGAGACCCAGCGACCCCGTGGAGACGACCTGGATATCCTCGGCCGCTTCGCCGTCGCCCATCCGCATGATCGAGCCCTTGCCGAACTGCTTTTCGATCTGCGCGAGCGCGGCCGCCAGCGCCTTGCTCTTCTCGGCGGTCATCCCGGAGCCCTTCTTGCTATCTTCCATGAATCGTCCTTTGCTATGATGAGCAGCGTCTGTTGGAGGCGCGCCCCTTTCAAGCGCTGCCCACGAATGCAGACACTGTATAAAAAAACAGTGTTTTGTGCAAGCCCGCAATGCAGCGCGTTGTGCACGAATAACTTCGGAGACAGCCGCACCGGCGCGAACGCCCTGCCGGCATCGGTCAGCAACATGCGAATTCTCATCGCCGAAGACGACAGCATACTCGCGGACGGCCTCACCCGGTCACTCCGCCAATCGGGCTATGCCGTCGATCACGTGAAGAGCGGCGCCGACGCCGACACCGCGCTGTCGATGCAGACTTTCGACCTGCTGATCCTCGATCTCGGGCTGCCGAAAATGTCCGGGCTCGACGTGCTCAAGCGCCTGCGCGCGCGCAATTCCAATCTCCCCGTGCTGATCCTGACCGCCGCCGACAGCGTCGACGAACGCGTGAAGGGACTCGACCTCGGCGCCGACGACTACATGGCCAAGCCGTTCGCGCTCAACGAGCTCGAGGCGCGCGTGCGCGCGCTGACCCGGCGCGGCGCCGGCGGCGGCCCGACCGTCGTGCGCCACGGCTCGCTCGCGTTCGACCAGGTCGGCCGCATCGCGTATGCGAACGATCACGTGCTCGATCTCTCCGCGCGCGAACTGGGTCTGCTCGAGGTGCTGCTGCAGCGGATCGGCCGGCTCGTGTCGAAGGAACAGCTCGTCGATCACCTGTGCGAATGGGGCGAGGAAGTCAGCAACAACGCGATCGAAGTCTACGTGCACCGGCTGCGCAAGAAGATCGAACCGAGCGGCGTGCGGATCTCGACCGTGCGCGGCCTCGGCTATTGCCTCGAGAAGGTCGCGCCCGCGACGCCGGCCGACACGGCGGCGCCCCAGCCCGCGGCGGCCGGCACGCCGCTGCGCTGACGCCGGGCGTCGCCGCGATGGCCACGCCGGCCCAATCCCGCCACCCGACCGGCGCGCCGTCGTCGGCCGCCGACGAGGCACGCGACGCGCGCTACGAGAACCCGTTCGCGCCGCCCGACGAAACCGAATCGCCCGAAACGCCGCGCCCGCGCTCGCTGTTCGGCGAAATCCTCGACTGGATGCTCGCGCCGCTGCTGCTGCTGTGGCCGATGAGCATCGCCGTCACCTATCTCGTCGCGAAAACGATCGCGAACAGCCCGTTCGACCGCGCGCTCGAGACCAACGCGTACGTGCTCGCGCGCCAGATCCATCCGGTCAACGGCGTCGCCGAGCTGACGCTGCCGGAGCAGACGCGCGACTTCCTGCGCGCGGACAACATCGACAGCGTCTACTTCCAGGTGCTGGGCACGCGCGGCGAGCTGGTCGCGGGCGAAGCCGACATGCCGCTGCCGCGCGACGAGGACCGCCCGCCGCCGGGCGTCGTCGTGTTCCGCGACGACCTGCTGCGCGGCAACGACGTGCGGGTCGCGTATACGACCGTCGCGCTGCCGCAGACGAGCGGCGCGCAGCCCGTGCTGGTGCAGGTCGGCGAGACGCTCGACAAGCGCAACGCGCTCGCGAACGACATCATCAAGGGCGTGATCCTGCCGCAATTCGTGATCCTGCCGCTCGCGATCCTGCTCGTCTGGTTCGGGCTGTCGCGCGGGCTCGCGCCGCTCAACGCGCTGCAGGCGCACATCCGCGCGCGCCGGCCCGACGACCTGTCGCCCGTCGAGGCGCAGCGCGCGCCGCCCGAGATCGAACCGCTCGTCACGTCGTTCAACGACCTGCTCGCACGCCTCGAACAGAACATGGCGCTGCAGAAACGCTTCATCGCCGACGCCGCGCACCAGATGAAGACGCCGCTCGCGGGCCTGCGCACGCAGGCCGAGTTCGCGATGCGCCACCCGGTCCCGCCCGACGTGCAGCGCTCGCTCGAGCAGATCGCGACGAGTTCCGAGCAGGCCGCGCGGCTCGTCACGCAACTGCTTGCGCTCGCGCGCGCCGAGAACCGTGCGAGCGGATTGACGTTCGAGCCGGTCGAGATCGCCGCGCTCGCGCGGCGCGCGGTGCGCGACTGGGTGCAGGCCGCGCTCGCGAAACGCATGGACCTCGGCTACGAAGGCCCGGACGACGACGCGCCGCTCGACGTCGACGGCAACCCGGTGATGCTGCGCGAGATGCTCGGCAACCTGATCGACAACGCGATCCGCTACACGCCGGAAGGCGGACGCATCACGGTGCGCGTGCGGGCCGAGCGCGCGGCGCGGCGCGTGCATCTCGAAGTCGAGGATACCGGCCCCGGCATCCCGGCCGGCGAGCGCGAGCGCGTCGTCGAGCGCTTCTACCGGATCCTCGGCCGCGAAGGCGACGGCAGCGGCCTCGGGCTCGCGATCGTGCGCGAGATCGCCACGCAGCACGGCGGCACGCTGACGCTCGACGATCACGTCTACCAGCATGCGCCGCGTCTCGCCGGCACGCTCGTGCGCATCAGCCTGCCGCTGACCGACACCGCCCCGGATTAACCCTGACGTACGCCGCCGCGGCTCGGCTGCAGATACGTCGAAACCGGCGCTTTACCGGACGTTCGCGTCACGATCCGCGCGCGAAGCCGCCGATTCGACACGGGTTAACGCGCAGTCGTTTTGTGCGCGCGAGTCAGTGCGCCGTAAGTTTCCGTGCCAATAATCGTCGACAGGCCCGCCCCTCCCAAGGCGGCCGCACATCTATATCAAGGGACTTGGAGACGATTCATGGCAACGTTAGGCGGGCAAATTTCGCACTCGCCGATGACGGGCGAAGAGAAGAAGGTGATCTTCGCGTCGTCGCTCGGCACCGTGTTCGAGTGGTACGACTTTTACCTGGCCGGCTCGCTCGCGGCCTACATCAGCAAGAGCTTCTTCTCCGGCGTCAATCCGACCGCCGCGTTCATCTTCACGCTGCTCGGCTTCGCGGCCGGTTTCGCGGTGCGGCCGTTCGGCGCGATCGTGTTCGGCCGGCTCGGCGACCTCGTCGGCCGCAAGCACACGTTCCTCGTGACGATCGTGATCATGGGCGTCTCGACGTTCGTGGTCGGCTTCCTGCCCGGCTACGCGTCGATCGGCATCGCCGCTCCCGTGATCTTCATCGCGATGCGGCTGCTGCAGGGCCTCGCGCTCGGCGGCGAATACGGCGGCGCGGCGACCTACGTCGCCGAGCATGCGCCCGCCAACCGTCGCGGCTTCTACACCGCGTGGATCCAGACGACGGCCACGCTCGGCCTGTTCCTGTCGCTGCTCGTGATCCTCGGCGTGCGCACGTTCATCGGCGAGGAAGCGTTCGGCAATTGGGGCTGGCGCGTGCCGTTCGTCGCGTCGATCCTGCTGCTCGGGGTATCGGTGTGGATCCGGCTGCAACTGAATGAATCGCCGGTGTTCCTGCGCATCAAGGCGGAAGGCAAGACGTCGAAGGCGCCGCTGACCGAAGCGTTCGGCCAGTGGAAGAACCTGAAGATCGTGATCCTCGCGCTGATCGGCCTGACGGCCGGCCAGGCGGTCGTGTGGTACACGGGCCAGTTCTACGCGCTGTTCTTCCTCACGCAGACGCTGAAGGTCGACGGCGCCAGCGCGAACATCCTGATCGCGATCGCGCTCCTGATCGGCACGCCGTTCTTCCTGTTCTTCGGTTCGCTGTCGGACAAGATCGGCCGCAAGCCGATCATCCTTGCCGGCTGCCTGATCGCCGCGCTGACCTACTTCCCGCTGTTCAAGGCGCTCACGCACTACGCGAACCCGCAGCTCGAACTCGCGACGCAGAAGGCGCCGATCACGGTCGTCGCCGATCCGGCTACCTGCTCGTTCCAGTTCAACCCGGTCGGCACGTCGAAGTTCACCAGCTCGTGCGACATCGCGAAAAGCGCGCTCGCGAAGGCCGGCCTGAACTACGAGAACGTCGCGGCCCCGGCCGGGACGCTGGCCGAAATCAAGGTCGGCGACACGGTGATCCAGACCTACGACGGCAAGGCGGCCGACGCGAAGACGCAGGGTGCGGCGTTCGACAAGACGCTCGCGTCGACGCTGAAGGGGGCCGGCTATCCGGCGAAGGCCGACCCGGCGCAGCTCAACTGGCCGATGACGATCGTGATTCTGACCATCCTCGTGATCTTCGTGACGATGGTCTACGGCCCGATCGCCGCGATGCTGGTCGAGATGTTCCCGACGCGGATCCGCTACACGTCGATGTCGCTGCCCTATCACATCGGCAACGGCTGGTTCGGCGGCTTCCTGCCGGCAACCGCGTTCGCGATCGTCGCGGCGAAGGGCAACATCTACTCGGGGCTCTGGTATCCAATCGTGATCGCGCTGGCCACGTTCGTGATCGGCCTGCTGTTCGTCAAGGAGACGAAGGACTCGGACATCTACGCGCAGGATTGATGTCGGGTCCGCGGCGGGGGACGGCCGGCGGAGAATCGCCTTCCGGCGCCCGCCCGCGATGGAGGCCGGCACGAGCCGCCGGCAACTTTTTTCGGGAAAGATGGAAAAAGGTATTGACAGCTGACCGGCCGATCGACATAATTCAAGTCTTCACGGCGAATTAGCTCAGTCGGTTAGAGCGACGGAATCATAATCCGCAGGTCCGGGGTTCGAATCCCTGATTCGCCACCAAATGCGAAAAGCCGCTGTTTCGAAAGAAACAGCGGCTTTTTTCATTGCCTCATCCGGCGCACGCGGTGTCGCGCGCTGCCCGCCTTCAGGCCGCGCGCTGCGCCGCGACTACGCCACCACCGCGCCGCGCTGCGCATCCGGCGTCTGCGCCCGCAGCTTCCCCCGCCAGTTCTCCCCGCCCTCCAGCGCCGGCGTCGACTCGAACACCTCCGCGATCCAGTCGGCGAACACGCGCACCTTCTGCGACAGATGCCGGTTGTGCGGATAGACGATCGAGATCGGTTTCGGCTTCGGATTGCAGTCCGGCAGCACCTCGACGAGCGATCCGTCGCGCAGGTTCGGCAGCACCATGAACAGCGTCGGCTGGATCATCCCGAAGCCTTCGAGCCCGCACGTCACGTACGCATCCGAGTCGTTGACCGTCACGCTGCCGTTCATCCGCACCTCGAACGGCTTGCCGTCGATCATGAACACCCACGGAATCGCCCGCGCGCCGTGGCTCGACCGGAAATTCACCGCATGATGTTCGACGAGATCGGCAATCTCGTTCGGCTCGCCGTGACGGGCGAGGTAATCGGGCGACGCGCACGTCACGCGCTTGAGCATCCCGATGCGCCGCGCGACCATCGACGAATCCTCGAGCGGGCCGACCCGGATCATGCAGTCGATGCCTTCCTCGACCGGATCGACGTAACGGTCGGACAATCCCAGCTCGAGCGTGATGTCCGGATAGCGCTGCCGGAAGATCGACAGCGACGGCAGCACGATGCGCCGCCCGAGCGAACTCGGCATGTGGACGCGCAGCACGCCGCTCGGCTTGCGGTTGCCGGTCTGGAAACTCGCGTCGGCCTCGGCGATCTCCGCGATGATCTTCATGCAATGCTCGTAGTACGCGGCGCCCTCCGGCGTCAGCGACAGCCGGCGCGTCGTCCGGTGCATCAGGCGCACGCCGAGCAGCGCCTCGAGATTCTGGATGATGGTCGTCACCGACGCGCGCGGCATCGCGAGCGTGTCGGCCGCCCGCGTGAAGCTGTTCGCGTCGACCACGCGGGTAAAAACTTCCATTGCCTGGATTCGGTCCATGCTGCTTCCCCCTTCGAATCGCCAACGGAACAGAATAGAGCGCGCGGCAAGCGCGGCACAAGCCCCCGTCTATTGTTCTCCAATGCCGAATAGTTTCGACGCTTCGGACTGGAAATCGCGTCGTTTCCGTGCAGTTCCGGGCGAGCCCACTCATCCGTCGTACGTCACCGCACGAACCGCTCGCGATATCCCTGCGGCGACACGCCCAGCACGCGCACGAAACTGCGCCGCAGCGTCTCCTCGGAACCGAAGCCGCAACGCCCGGCGATCCGCTTGACGGGCCACGCCGTTTCGCCGAGCAGGCGTTGCGCGGCCTCGACACGGATCTGCTCGACCGCGCGCGCGGGCGTGCGGCCGGTTGCCGCGCGATAGTGGCGCACGAAACTGCGCTCGCTCATGCTCACGCGTTCGGCGAGCGCGGGCACCGACAGGTCGGCCGTCAGGTGCTCGGCCATCCATGCGTGCAGCTCGCCGAACCGGTCGGCGGTGCGCTGCATCGACAGCATCGTGCTGAACTGCGCCTGCCCGCCCGGACGCTTCAGGAACACGACGAGTTCGCGCGCGACGTCGAGCGCGGTCGCCCGCCCGAGATCCTCCTCGACCAGCGCGAGCGCGAGATCGATGCCGGCCGTCACACCGGCCGACGTCCACAGCGCGCCTTCGCGGATGAAGATCGGGTCCGGTTCGACGCGCACGTTCGGATAGCGCGCCGCGAATTCGTCGCAGCGCGCCCAGTGCGTGACCGCGCGCCGCCCGTCGAGCAGGCCGGCTTCGGCGAGCAGGAACGCACCGGTGCAGACCGACGCCACGCGCCGCGCGCGCCCGGCCTGCTGCCGCACCCAGCGCACCATCCGCGCGTCCTTCGACGCCGCATGCACGCCCTTGCCGCCGGCGACGATCAGCGTATCGGGATGGCGCGCGGCCGCGCGCAGCGACTCGGCCATCACGACGAGGCCCGACGACGTCTCGACCGGTCCCGCTTCGACGGCCACGACGCGCGGCGCATACGGCGCCGGCTGCCCGCGCTCCAGCGCGAGCTCGTTGACGGACGCGAATACCTGCAGCGGGCCCGTCACATCGAGCAGTTGCGCACGGGGAAACGCGAGGACCAGGATCGAGCGCGGGGCGGCGGCAGGCATGGCGATTGGCTGAAAACGTGGGGGATATGGCAATTTCGCCAAACACTACGCGCCTAGAATCGATCTGTCCATCCCGTGCCGAACGGCGCGCGTTCCCTTCCTCTCGGAGTCTTCGCATGACCCTGCATATCGGCCTTCTCGTCTTTCCGGGTGTCCAGCAACTCGACCTCACCGGCCCGCACGACGTGCTCGCGTCACTGCCGGACGCAGCCGTCCACCTGGTGTGGAAGTCGCGCGACGCGGTCGCGTCGAGCAGCGGCCTCGCGCTCGCACCGACCTGCACGTTCGACGACTGCCCGCCGCTCGACGTGATCTGCATCCCGGGCGGCATCGGCATCAACGAGCTGCTGCTCGATGCCGAAACGATCGCGTTCGTGCAGCAGCGCGCGGCCACCGCGCGCTACGTGACGTCGGTCTGCACGGGTTCGCTGTTGCTCGGCGTGGCCGGCCTGCTGCGCGGGCGGCGCGCGACGACGCACTGGGCCTTCCATGCGCTGCTCGAACCGCTCGGTGCGATACCCGTGCGCGAGCGCGTCGTGCGCGACGGCAACCTGGTCACGGGCGGCGGCGTGACGGCCGGCATCGACTTCGCGCTGACGATCGCCGCGGAGCTGGTCGGCGAAGAAGAAGCGCAGGCGATCCAGCTGCAACTCGAATATGCGCCGGCGCCGCCGTTCGACGCCGGCTCGCCCGACACCGCGCCGGCCGCGGTCGTGAAGCGCGTCACCGAACGTTCGGCCGCCGGCTTCGCGAAACGCAAGCAGATCGTCGAGCACGCGCTGCGCGCGACGCCGCGTTGAATGCGGATGTCGGAACAATCATGGGAAAGCAGCGCGCACGCGTGCGGGAGACCATCTCGATGAACATCATCCGGAGCGCCGCATTCACCGCGGACCGCGCGTGGGGCGCCCTCGACATCGCGAACCTGAACGGCATCACGGTCCGGCTGCACTGGACCGACCAGCCGTATCGCTGGCACGTGAACGACGGCGAGGAGGTATTCGCGGTGCTCGACGGCCGCGTCGAGATGCGCTACCGCGAGGCAGGCGTCGAGCATGCGACGGTGTTGGAGACGGGCGACGTCTTCCACGCGACGGTCGGCACCGAACACGTCGCGCATCCGCTCGGCAGCGCGCGCATCCTGGTGATCGAGACCGAAGGCAGCGTCTGACGGCGAGCCTCGGAGGCTCGACGCCGCGCGGTGGGCGTTACCCCGAGATCGTGCCGGTTGCCTGCGATGCGATCAGTTTCGGCAGCGGCGTGCACTGGCACTGACACAGGTCGTGCTCGAGCGCGACGACCTTGCCCATCACGGTCATCGTGCGCTCGCCGCCGTCCGACACGATCACGCCCGGCGACTTGCACGCCGCGCAGAACACGGCTGCACCGAGATACGCGAGTTCGCGCCCGTCGAACGACGAATTGGCGATCCCTTCGAGCACGACGCCGCCATGATCGGTCGTGTCGCCCTTCAGAATGAATTTGCGGCTCATGATGTCGGTTCTTCCCTCGGAAACGCCGCGCAACGCAACCGCGCACGGGTATCGTGATACTGCCCGTCGGTCGCGGGCGTCCCGCGAGCATATCACCGCTCGCCACGGCCGCGACGCAGGCCCTCCGCATCGGGCGGCCGTCGCAACACGCCTTCGCCGCACACGGCTATTCGGCGTCGCGGTGTGCTCACGCACCATGACGCGTCGAACCCGCCTGCCTGCGACGACCCGTTCCCCTGTTCCATCGGAGCCGTGCGCCGGCACGATCGCATGAAGTCGTCATGGCGATCAGGACACAGCTGGTTCGGCATCGCATTGCATCGATAATGTCTGATGCTTTAATGAAAAAAGTAGCCTATATTTTCGTACAAGTACTAAATACAAATACATCAAAAAGGCTTAATAGCAAGCCGATTCGAATCATTCATTCGACGCCCTTCCCACCTCAAAACCTACCATTCTCCGACCGTTCGCACACCCGATAAACACGCTATTCCATAATAAACATTCATTAAAACGGGGCGTTAAAATTCAGCAAATGCCTTCTGTTTATCGATAAGAAAATGGACGAACTCCTACCGATGCGACTATTCGTCAAGGTCGCCGAACTTCGTAGTTTCGCGCGCGCCGCCACGGAACTGAACATCTCCAATTCATCGGCCACCCGCCTCGTCATGAGCATCGAGGACCGGCTTGGCGCCCGCCTGCTGAATCGCACCACCCGCAGCCTGTCGCTGACCGACGCAGGCCACCTCTATCTGGCGCAGATCCGTCACGTGATCGACGAAATCGACCGGGTCGAGGAAACGATCGCGTCGATGCATCACGAACCGATCGGATCGCTGAAAATCGCCGCGCCGGTCATGTTCGGCATGCACGTGCTCGCGCCGGCCATCGACGCGTTCAAGATGCGCCACCCGGCCATCGTGCCGGAGGTCACGATCGTCGATCGTCACGTCGACCTCGTGTCGGAGGGCTTCGACGTCGGGCTGCTGCTGTCCCAGCACATCAGCAACAACACGCTGGTGAAGCGCCCGCTCACGCGGCTCAAGCAGATCGTCTGCGCCGCACCGCACTATGTCGACCGGCATGGCGCGCCCGCGCATCCGCACGACCTCGCGTCGCACGCGTGCCTGTCGTTCCATGCCGACTTCATGGGCGAATACCTGTCGTTCGATCACGACCAGACGCGCATCACCGTGCGCCCGAACAAGTCCGCGTCGTCGAACAACGTCGGGCTGATCCGCAACTGGGCGCTGTCCGGCATGGGCATCGCGGTCCTGCCGGACTTCCTCGTCCAGTCGGATCTCGACGACGGCCAACTGCTCGCGCTGCTGCCCGGCTATCGGCTCGAGACGCTCGAGATGAACGTCGCATACCCGAGCCGCCGTCACTTTCCGCGCAAGGCCCGGCTTTTCGTCGATCACCTGATCGACCATTTCGTCGGTTGAATGAAGGGTGGCATCGCACACCATTTTTCACACCGATTCGCCGCCGCCCGCGCGGCCCTCGCCTGGTCGCGGCGGCGCGCCGGCAGGCGCCCCGACGGCCCGCGAGCCGCCGCGCGGCTCGCGTGGGCACGCCTGTTGCGCCGGCGCATCTCGGTAGTCAACCGCCCTTGGCAGCCCGCCGCGGAGGACTACACTAATCCTTAATGGGGTGCGGCCGGATAACCGCGCCCTCAGGGAGACGCCGCCATGAATCGGCCGCTGAATCGTATCCTGCCGCGCGTGACCGGTCCCGCCTCGGTGTGGACGTGGGTCAAGTGGTCCTTGCTCGCCGCACTGTTGATCGCGGTCGCGATCGTCGCACGGCTCGTGCAGACCGAGATCGAAACGTCCCGGTTGCAGGCGCACTACCTGTCCGAGCTCACCCGCGACGTCGGCTACACGGTCGAGGCGGGGCCGAGCGATCACATCCGCTTCCCGGCAAACGGCCCGTACGACCAGCGCTTCGGCTACGCGATGATTCCCGCGTTCCAGCAGCGGCTGCTCGCACGCGGCTTCGTCGTCAGCGAGCAGGCGCGCGATTCGCAGCGGATGCTGTCGCTCGGCGAGCGCGGGCTGTTCCTCCCTTACGAAGAGAAAGACCAGACGGGCCTGATGCTGTTCGATTCGACCGGCTCGCCGCTGTTCGCGACCGTGTTTCCGCAGCGCGTCTATGCCGATTTCGACACGGTGCCGCGCGTGATCACCGATTCGCTGCTGTTCATCGAGGATCGCTACCTGCTCGATGCGAACGAGCCGAACCGCAACCCGGCGATCGACTGGGGACGCTTCAGCCGCGCGCTCGCCGACCAGGCGCTGCACGTCGTCAACCGCCACCAGGCGCGCCCGGGCGGCAGCACGCTCGCGACGCAGATCGAGAAGTTCCGCCATTCGCCCGAGGGCCGCACCGCGACGCCGCCCGAAAAGCTGCGGCAGATCGCCTCCGCGTCGGTGCGCGCCTACCTGAACGGTCCGCAGACGATGCTCGCGCGCCGCACGATCGTCGTGCGCTACCTGAACTCGGTGCCGCTCGCCGCGCGGCCGCACGTGGGCGAAATCACCGGCATCGGCGACGGTCTCGCCGCGTGGTACGGCCGCGACTTCAACGACGTGAATCGCGTACTGTCCGCGCCGACGACCGGCGACAACGTCGATCAGCAGGGCAAGACGTTCCGCGAGGTGTTGTCGCTGCTGATCGCGCAGCGCGCGCCGTCGTACTTCCTGAACCGCGGCTATCCGGCATTGCAGAAGCTGACCGACAGCTACCTGCGGCTGCTGTCGAACGGCGGCGTGATCTCGCCCGCGCTGCGCGATGCCGCGCTCGCCGCGCAGATCGAACGCAGCGCGCCGCCGGCCGCCGCGCGCGTGCAGTCGTTCGTGTCGCGCAAGGCCGTCACGTCCGCGCGCGCGTCGCTGCTGTCGGCGCTCGGCATCAGCGACCTGTACCAGCTCGACCAGCTCGATCTCCAGGCGACCAGCACGCTCGACAACGGCGTGCAGCAGGCGGTCGCCGAGCGGCTCGCGCAAGCGTCGACACGTGAAGGCGCACAGGCCGCCGGCCTGTACGGTTTCGAAATGCTCGCGCCGAAGGACGACCCGTCGCACCTCACGTACAGCTTCACGCTCTACGAACACCGCAACGGCGCGAACCTGCTGCGCGTGCAGACCGACAGCGTGAACCAGCCGTTCGACGTGAATCGCGGCGGCCGCATCAATCTCGGCTCGACCGCGAAGCTGCGCACGCTGATCACGTACCTGCAGATCGTCTCCGACCTGCATGCGCGCTACGCGAACCTGTCGAAAGCGGAGCTCGCGCGCGTGAAGCCCGATCCGATCGACGGGCTGTCGCGCTGGGCGCTCGACTATCTGTCGCATACGCGCGACCGCTCGCTGCAGGCGATGCTCGACGCCTCCGTCGAACGCAAGTATTCGGCGAGCCCGGACGTGTTCTACACGGGCGGCGGCGCGCAGGTGTTCTCCAACTTCGAGAAGTCGGACAACGGCCGCATCATGACGCTGCACGCGGCATTCGAGCATTCGGTGAACCTGGTGTTCGTGCGGCTGATGCGCGACATCGTCCACTACGAGACGCTGCAGGCGGCCGGGCCGTCGTCGTCGTGGCTCAACGATCCCGCGCAGCGCCAGCACTACCTGCAGCAATTCGTCGACGGCGAAAGCCAGGTCTACGTGAAGCGCTACTACACGCGCTATGCGGGCAAGGCGCCCGACGACGCACTCGCGCTGATGCTGCGCGACGTCCGCAAGTCGCCGCCGAAGCTCGCGACGGTGCTGCGCAGCGTCGCGCCGAACGAATCGCCCGCATGGTTCAATGCGCAGATGCGTGCGCAACTGAAGGGCACGCCGGCCGCGACGCTGTCCGACGACGATCTCGCCGCGCTCTACGCGAAATACGCGATCGACCGCTTCAATCTCAACGATCGCGGCTATATCGCGAGCGTCCATCCGCTCGCGCTGTGGACACTCAACTACCTGCGCGCGCATCCGGGCGCATCGCTCGCCGAGGTTCAGCGCGACAGCCGCGATGCGCGTTTCTACACGTATTCGTGGCTGTACAAGACCCGCTACCACGCGACGCAGGACCGGCGCATCCGCCGCATGGTCGAGCTGCGTGCGTACGCGGAGATCACGAAGTCGTGGCGCGCGCTCGGCTATCCGTTCGCGGAAGTGACGCCGTCGTATGCAGCCGCGATCGGCGCATCGGGCGACCAGCCCGACGCGCTCGCGAAACTGATCGGCCTGATCGCCAACGGCGGCCAGAAGGCGCCGACCGAAACGATCACGCGGCTCGATTTCGCGAAGGGCACGCCGTACGAAACGCGCTTCGTGCGCGCGGCCGCGCAGCCGCAGCCGATGCTGGCGCCGGAGATCGTCAACGTGACGCACACGCTGCTGCGCGACGTCGTGCTCAACGGCACCGCGCGCCGCCTCGCAGGCGGGCTCACGCTGCCGGACGGCAAGACGCTCGACGTGTACGGCAAGACGGGGACGGGCGACCAGCGCTTCAACGTCTATGCGCGCGGCGCGCGGCTGATCGAGTCGCGCAAGGTCAATCGCAGCGGCACCTTCGTGTTCGCACTCGGCGACCGGTTCTTCGGCGTGCTGACGGCGACCGCGCATGAGCCGTATGCGGCGCGCTACGACTTCACGAGCGCGATGGCCGTGCAGTTGCTGAAGTCGATGGCGCCGGCGCTCGCGCCGCTGATCGAACGCCCGGCCAGCGCCGGCACGCGCACCGCCGGACCGGCGCCGCAAGCGGAAACGCCCGCGCCGAACGCGGCGGCCGTGCAACCGTCGTGACGCGATCGCGGCCCGCAGGCGCCCGCGCCGATGCGCCGCTCAGAGCGAGCGGCCGTCGTAGTGCGTGACGGGCAGCGCGTCGAGGTCGACGCCTTCCAGGCAGCGCACGTTGATCGCGGCCATCGCGGTGCCGTCCGGATGGACGCCTTCGCCGCACGCATGAATCCCGCAGCGCTTGCAGAAGCGATGCTGGATCACGTGCTTGTTGAACATGTAGGTCGCGAGATGCTCGTCGGGCGTCAGCAGCTTCATGTGATCGCGCGGCACGAACCACATCAGCGCGCCCTTGCGCTGGCAGATCGAGCAGTTGCACGCCATCACGCCCTGCAGGTCACCTTCCGCCTCGAACGTCACGTCTCCGCAATGACAGCTTCCGCGATAAAGCATGGTCGTCTCCCGGTGCAGCCCGTGCGCATCGCCGGCGCCCGGGCGGGACACCGTTGGCCGGGCCGATCCAAGCGCGTACAGTAGCGCTCGCATGCGCCGCACGCAATGCCCGGGCGGCGCCCATCCCTCACCGACCCAGGAGACCGTCATGCTCGAACTGCGCCCCGGCTGCGAATGCTGCGACAAGGACCTGCCGCCCGATTCGGCGGAAGCGCGCATTTGCACATTCGAATGTACGTTTTGCGCGACCTGCGCGGACGACGTGCTGAAGGGCCGCTGCCCGAACTGCGGCGGCGACCTGGTCGCCCGCCCGCGGCGGCCGGCGAGCCTCCTCGCGAAGTACCCGCCGTCGACGGAACGCATCCACAAGCCGGGCGGTTGCGCGAACGCCTGACGGCACGCCGCCGGCGCCGCCCGCCTCGCGTCCGTCACGACATCTCGATCCGCGCGCGCGTCACCGCGAGCAGCATCGCCATCGCGTGGCGCGCGCCGTCCTCGTCGCGCACGCGGATCGCGTCGCTGACGGCCGTGTGCTCGGCAAGCGACGCGTTGTACACCTCGGCCCGGCGCGCGTTCAGCTGCAGTTGCGCCTCGAGCGTGCGATCGATCAGCGCGCCGAGCGGCACCAGCAGCTCGTTGCCGCCGGCCTCCAGCACGCTCAGGTGAAAGCGCAGGTCGGCGCGCACCCATTCGTCGACGTTGCGCGCGGCGGCCATCGCCCGCACCGCGTCGTCGATCGCGTCGAACGCTTCGGGCGTATGGGTGCGCGCGGCCAGCGCGGCCGCGTGCGGCTCGATCATCTCGCGCATCTCCTGCAGCTTCAGCGCGAACGCGAGCGGCGGCGCGACGCGCGCATACCAGTCGAGCAGGTCGGCATCGAGCAGGTTCCACGCACGACGCGGCCGCACGCGCGTGCCGACCTTCGGCCGCGATTCGACCAGCCCCTTCGACGTCAACGTGCGCAGCGCCTCGCGCATCACCGTGCGGCTCACGCCGTACATCTCCATCAGGTCGGGTTCCCTCGGCAGCAGCGATTCGGGCGGATAGTCGCCGCGCAGGATCGCCGTCGCGAGCCGGAAGGCCGTCTGTCCATGCAGGTCGCGTTGAATGATCGTTCTCCGTCGGGCGGGCTGCCCACTATCTGCACATTAATGCTATTAATACTATTTTTTATTCGACTACGCTAGGATAACCGCGAAAGCACGGATCGTGCGCCCCGGCCGCGCCGGTCAATCATGGAGACTCGCGTCATGAAAATCACCCGCCTTGAAACTTTCGTCGTTCCGCCCCGCTGGCTGTTCCTCAAGATCGAAACCGACGAGGGCATCATCGGCTGGGGCGAGCCGGTCGTCGAAGGCCGCGCGCACACCGTCGAGGCCGCCGTGCAGGAACTGGCCGACTACCTCGTCGGCCGCGACCCGCTGTTGATCGAGGATCACTGGCAGGTGATGTACCGCGCGGGCTTCTACCGCGGCGGCCCGATCATGATGAGCGCGATCGCGGGCGTCGACCAGGCGCTGTGGGACATCAAGGGCAAGCATCACGGCGTGCCCGTGCACGCGCTGCTGGGCGGCCAGGTGCGCGACCGCATCAAGGTGTATTCGTGGATCGGCGGCGACCGCCCGAGCGACGTCGCGAACAATGCGCGCGCGGTCGTCGAGCGCGGCTTCAAGGCCGTGAAGATGAACGGCTCCGAAGAGCTGCAGATCGTCGACACCTACGACAAGGTCGAGCAGGTGATCGCGAACGTCGCGGCGGTGCGCGACGCGGTCGGCCCGCACGTCGGGATCGGCGTCGACTTCCACGGCCGCGTGCACAAGCCGATGGCGAAGGTGCTCGCGAAGGAACTCGACCCGTACAAGCTGATGTTCATCGAGGAGCCGGTGCTGTCGGAGAACGCCGAAGCGCTGCGCGACATCGTCAACCAGACCAACACGCCGATCGCGCTCGGCGAACGGCTGTACTCGCGCTGGGACTTCAAGCACATCCTCGCGGGCGGCTACGTCGACATCATCCAGCCGGACGCGTCGCACGCGGGCGGCATCACCGAGTGCCGCAAGATCGCGACGCTCGCGGAAAGCTACGACGTCGCACTCGCACTGCACTGCCCGCTCGGGCCGATCGCGCTCGCCGCGTGCCTGCAGCTCGACGCGGTCAGCTACAACGCATTCATCCAGGAACAGAGCCTCGGCATCCACTACAACCAGGGCAACGACCTGCTCGACTACCTGCGCAACCCTGAAGTGTTCCGCTACGAGGACGGCTTCGTCGCGATCCCGCAGGGCCCGGGGCTCGGCATCGACGTGAACGAGGAGAAGGTGCGCGAGATGGCGAAGACCGGCCATCGCTGGCGCAACCCGGTGTGGCGCCACGCGGACGGCAGCGTCGCCGAATGGTGATGAACGCGTGAGATGACGAAGCCGGGTGGCGCGGCACGCGCGCCGCGCCACACGTTCGACACGGCCGCCCCGACCAGGCGGCCGTTCTTGCATCCGCGCCACGCCCGCCGCGCGCCGGCATCTCGCGTCGGGCCGCGCCGTTCGGTCGTCAGCCCGTTCGGTCGTCAGCCGAGCGCCGCGAACCCCGGCACGCTGAACGACAGCACGGCCGCCGCGACGAACACGCCGATCATCGTCATCCCTTCGAGATGCAGGATGTTGCGGAACGTGTGCGCGTCCTCGGTCGACGCGGTGCGGCGCAGACGCGGCAGCGCCGAGAAGCGGTTGAGCCCGCCGAGCACCAGCGCGAGCGCGACGAGCAGCAGCTTCAGCAGCAACACGCGTCCCCACGTGCTGCCGTCGAGCGGCGCGAGCGAGCCGCCGAGCCCGCGGATCGCGTTGAGCACGCCCGTCCCGAGCACGAAGACCACCGCGACGATCGACGTGCGCGACAGGTGCTGGCCGATGCGGATCAGCGCGCCGCGCGCGACCGACGACCCGAGCGCCGGCAGCACCGCGAGCCCGCCCGCGAGCACGAGGCCGCCCCAGACGGCGGTGGCCAGCAGGTGCAGCGTCTGCACGCCGACCGCCGCGGACACCACGCCGCTGTCGGCCGCATGGCCGAGCGACGCCTTGCCGGCCGCGACCACGATCACCGCGAGCCACAGCACCGCATGCGCGAGCGGGCCATCCGGCTTCGCGAGCGCGACGATCGCGAGCACCACCGCGCCGGCGAACGCGACGCTCCACGCGAAGCCCGTGTGCGTCTGCATCAGCATGACGGGGATCGCGGCGAACGCGCCGCCGAGCCCCGCGCCGCTCATCGTCGCGGCCTCGTAGACGAGCCAACCGAGATCGGCGAGCACCAGCGCCAGCGCCGCCGCGACCAGCGAATGTTGCGCGCGCAGCCATGCGGGGTGCGACGGCGCGACGACCGGCCGCGCGCCGTCCTTGCCGAGCCACGCCTTGAGCAGCGCCGAGCCGACCGCCATCGCGAACGCCGCATCCATCAGCGCCGCGAGCGCGACCTGGCCGATCCACAAGCTGTCGAACTTCATCGCGCGCACCCTCCCGCAAGCGGCAGGCCGGCAATGCGGCGGCAACGGGACGGACAGCGTGAGGCAGGCAACGGCACGGTAAAAAACGTCATCGATGAATCCGGAAACGGGAGAAATGACTGGACCTGCGGCGCAGGCGCCGCGCGACCCGCGAGTGTACGGTCTTCGATGGTGAAAACGCACGCCGGTTCACACGGCCCCACCGCAATGCGCGTCAAATTGTCGCAAGTCGCAAACAGACAGGAACCGATGTCCTTTCGTCAAATAGCCGTCATTACCCATCGATGATAGAATGCCGCGTCGCAGCAGCCCGGCTGTCCTGCCGTCCATGCGCCGAGCCGATCGTAGCCCGGACAAGGTCCCCGACGAATAAACATGGAGTCTCGTGTGTCTTCAAGACGCCTCTTCCGTCCGCTGCTCGCCGTTCTGATGATCGGCGGCGCGGGCCTTATGAGCGCTGCCCAAGCGCAGACCAAGCCCACGGAGCAAGCGCACGCCCAGCAGGCGCCGCTCAAGGCACCCGATACCATGGCCGAGCGCGTGCGCGGCTGTACCGCATGCCACGGCGTCCACGGCCAGGGCACGGACAACGACTATTTCCCGCGTCTTGCCGGCAAGCCGGCCGAGTACCTGTACAACCAGCTCGTCAATTTCCGCGACGGCCGGCGCAAGTACCCGCCGATGAACTACCTGCTGACGTACCTGAGCGACGACTACCTGCGCGAAATCGCCGAGCATTTCTCGGCCGAACGTCCGCCGTACCCGACGCCGGCGAAGCCGACGCTGCCGGCCGCGACGCTCGCACGCGGCAAGCAGCTCGTCACGCAGGGCGACCCGTCCCGCAAGCTGCCGGCTTGCGTAGCCTGCCACGGCGCAGGGCTGACCGGCATGCAGCCGGCGATCCCGGGCCTCGTCGGCCTGCACGCCGATTACCTGAGCGCGCAGCTCGGCGCATGGCGCTCGGGCAACCGCCACGCGAAGGCACCCGATTGCATGCACGACATCGCTGCGAAGCTCTCCGACGAAGACGTGACGGCCGTGACCGCATGGCTCGCCGCGCAACCGGCGCCCGCCAACCCCGTGCCGGCCCCGGCGCGTTCGATGAAGACTCCGCTCGCCTGCGGCAGCGAACCGCAATAAGGCAAGGGAGACAGACACAATGAAACGCAAGTCCCTGTTTGCACTCTCGGCCGTCGCGATCGTCGCGGCTGCCGCCCTCGTGCCGGTCCTGTGGCCGGGCAACGACACGCTGCACGGCGCTGCCGCCGTCGCCGCCACGCCGGCCGACCAGGCCGCGCTGATCAAGAAGGGCGAATACCTCGCGCGCGTCGGCGACTGTATCGCGTGCCACACCGTGCGCGGCGGCAAGTCGTTCGCGGGCGGCCTGCCGATGGCGACGCCGTTCGGCACGATGTACACGCCGAACATCACGCCGGACGACCAGAACGGTATCGGCAAGTGGACGTCGGACGACTTCTACCGCGCGATGCACACGGGCCGCTCGAAGGACGGCAGCCTGCTGTACCCGGGCTTCCCGTTCGCGAGCTACACGAAGGTCACGCGCGCCGATTCGGACGCGATCTACGCGTACCTGCGTTCGGTCCCGCCGGTGTCGGTGCCGAGCCGTCCGCACGAACTGAAGTTCCCGTTCAACAACCGCAACCTGCTGATCGGCTGGCGCACGCTGTTCTTCAAGGAAGGCGAATACAAGCCGGACCCGACGAAGTCGGTCGAATGGAACCGCGGCGCGTATCTCGTCGAAGGCCTCGGCCATTGCTCGATGTGCCACACGTCGATCAACATGATGGGCGGCCCGGTGAGCTCGTCGGCGTTCGCCGGCGGCCTGATCCCGCTGCAGAACTGGTATGCGCCGTCGCTGACGAACGACAAGGAACTCGGCCTCGGCGACTGGCACGTGCAGGAGCTGTCCGACCTGCTGCAGGCCGGCGTGTCGCAGAAGGGTGCGGTATTCGGCCCGATGGCGGACGTGGTCCACAACAGCCTGCAGTACATGACCGACGAAGATACGCGCGCGATGTCGACGTACCTGAAGTCGATCCCGCAGAAGGCTGAAGCGCCGAAGAACATGCAGTACGAGCCGTCGAAGCAGTTCGGCAACGCGCTGTTCGACCAGGGCAAGAAGATCTACGCGGACAACTGCGCGACCTGCCACGCCGAAACCGGCGCCGGCAAGCCGCCGGCCTATCCGCCGCTCGCGGGCAACCACTCGATCATGATGGAATCGGCCGTCAACCCGATCCGCATGGTGCTGAATGGCGGCTATCCGCCGAGCACGTTCAAGAATCCGCGTCCGTACGGGATGCCGCCGTTCGCACAGTCGCTGTCGAACCAGGAAGTCGCGGCGGTCGTCACGTATATCCGGATGTCTTGGGGTAACAACGGTACGCCGATCTCGCCGCAACAGGTGAGCGACCTGCGTTCCGCGCCGCTCGACTAAGAAGCGGCTCACACAAACGGGGCGCGGCTGCGGGAAACCGCGGCCGCGCCCTTTTGCTTTTTGGCTGTTTTGCGATGCAGGTTTGCCGCGCGGGCCGCGCGACGCATCGCCGATCATAAAACTCAAGAGTGGTATCTATGTCTTTCGAATCTCTCGGCCTGGCCGAACCGCTGGTCAAGGCGGTCAACGAACTCGGCTACACGTCGCCGACCCCGATCCAGCAGCAGGCGATCCCGGCCGTCCTCGGCGGCGGCGACCTGCTCGCCGGCGCACAGACCGGCACCGGCAAGACCGCCGGCTTCACGCTGCCGATCCTGCAACGCCTGCACACGTTCTACGCCGAGCACCGTGGCGCGAAGCGCGCGGTGCGCGCGCTGATCCTCACGCCGACGCGCGAACTCGCCGCCCAGGTCGAGGAAAGCGTCCGTGCGTACAGCAAGTACCTGAAGCTGCGCTCGACCGTGATGTTCGGCGGCGTCAGCATCAATCCGCAGATCGATGCGCTCAAGCGCGGCGTCGACATCGTCGTCGCGACGCCGGGCCGCCTGCTCGATCACATGCAGCAGAAGACCATCGACTTGTCGGATCTCGACATCCTCGTGCTCGACGAAGCCGACCGGATGCTCGACATGGGCTTCATCCACGACATCAAGCGCGTGCTCGCGAAGCTGCCGCCGCAGCGTCAGAACCTGCTGTTCTCGGCCACCTTCTCCGATGAAATCAAGGCGCTCGCCGACAGCCTGCTCGACTCGCCCGCCCTGATCGAAGTCGCGCGCCGCAACACGACCGCCGAGAGCGTCGCGCAGAAGATCCACCCGGTCGATCGCGACCGCAAGCGCGAGCTGCTCACGCACCTGATCCGCGAACACAACTGGTTCCAGGTGCTCGTGTTCACGCGCACCAAGCACGGCGCGAACCGGCTTGCCGAGCAGCTGACGAAGGACGGCATCAGCGCGATGGCGATCCACGGCAACAAGAGCCAGTCGGCCCGCACGCGCGCGCTGGCCGAGTTCAAGAACAGCACGCTGCAGGTGCTCGTCGCGACCGATATCGCCGCGCGCGGGATCGACATCGACCAGTTGCCGCACGTCGTCAACTTCGACCTGCCGAACGTGCCCGAGGATTACGTGCACCGGATCGGCCGCACGGGCCGCGCGGGTGCGACCGGCGAAGCCGTGTCGCTCGTGTGCGTCGACGAGAAGCAGTTGCTGCGCGACATCGAGCGGCTGATCAAGCGCGAGATCCCGCAGGAAGTGATCGCGGGCTTCGAACCCGATCCGAACGCGAAGCCGGAGCCGATCCAGCAGCGCCGCGGGCAGCAGCAACCGCGTGGCGGTGGCGGCGGCGGCAATCGCCAGCCGCGCGCCGGCGGCTCAGGCCAGCCGGCCGCAAAACGCGACGGCCACGCGCAACCGAAGGCCGCGCAGCAGAAGGCCGCGAAGCCGCGCACGCAAGGCGGTGCCGGCGCCGGTGGTAACGGCGGCGGACGTCCGGCGGGCGGCGGCAACGGCGCCCGCCCGGCGAACGGCAACGCCGCGCACGCGAACCGCAACCGTTCGTCGCGCAGCGGCCAGCGCGGTCACTGAAGCCGCGCGGCCGCGCGCCGCAGGTGCTCGACCTGGCGTTGCCAGCGTGCGAGCACCGCGGCGCGCTCCCCTTCCAGCGTGAACGTGACGCCTGTCGCGAGACGCGCATAGCCGACCCGCTGCGCATCGCCGTGCGCGATCGTCGCAGCGAATCCGGCCAGTCCGCCGAAGTCTCCTTCGAGGGGCGCCATCTCCAGTTGCGCCTGAAAGAACGCACCGTCCGCGACGAGCGTCAACGCGGCCGTGCGCCGCTGCGCGATCGCGCGCGCCGCCCGCGACTGCGGCCAGAGCGCGATCAGCAGCGTGCGCGCATCGTGTGCATAGATCTCGCCGACGCCGAGCAGCGTCGTGCGCAACTGGCCGTCGTCGGTCGCGACGATCAACGATGCGGCCATGTCGGCATGACGCTCGAGTGCGGTGCCGTCGAACCGCGACACGACGGTGGGCGGCCACGCGTCGAACGTCCATTGTTCGAGCGCGTGGCGATGGGTATCGGTCATGATGGCGTGGCCCCGGTGCGGATCGGATGAGGATGCGCCAGCATACGCGCGGCGGGCCGTGCCGCGGCGATCAGCGCAGGAAAACGTGCCGCGTGATCTTCGTGAGCGGATAGTGGACGCCCGGCTGGATCTTCGCGGGCAGGTCGAGCGGCTTGAGCAGCATCTTCACGCACATGTCGGCCGACAGGTTGCGCCGGACGAGCGAATTGATGCGCGCGGCGCGCTCGCGGTTGTACTGGCTGTCGCCGACGCGATCCGGATAGCGGATCGCGAACACGTGGCGCAGCGCGATCTCGGAGTCCTCGTTCTTGATTTCCATCACGCGGCGCGCGAGCGCGCCGAGCACCGCGAGCCGGCCGTTGCCTTCGACCTGGTTGTACTTCTTGAAGAACTTGAAGAAGTGCTTGTAGTGACGCACTTCGTCCGTGCGGATGTTGTCGGTGATTTCCTTCAGCACCGGCTCGTCCGAGCATTCGTTGATCGCGCGATAGAGCGTGGCCGTGCCCGTCTCGACGACGCAGCGTGCGACCATTTCGAGCGCGCGGGTTTTTTCGAACGCCTCGACCGAGCAGGTCTTCGAATACTCGGCAAAGAAATTCGCGAACGCGGTATCCCAGTCGAACTCGGGCCACACGTGCGCGATGTACGCCTTCAGCGCGCGGCCGTGCTGCAATTCTTCGTGCTCCCATGCATTGTTGAGCCATGCGGAGACTTCCGGATCGTCATTGAAGAATTCGCTCAGATTGCTCGTATAGAGATCCGAGCCGCTCTCGATGAACGACGACGCGCACAGCAGCAGCAGCAGATCCTCGTTCGCGGCGGCACGCTGACGATCGATCCGGTTCAGGTCGATGTCCTCGATACGCCACGGCATCACATGCGTCGTTTTGGTGTCCATGGTAGTGCGCTCCCAGTCGTCGCGCGGAGGCCGGCCCATGCCTGGGGCACAGGCGCCAGCCGATCCGCAGGCGGCGTTTTACTTGCGTTTATAGTGAATCGGTCCGGCCGAACCATCTTGGCATCTTAGCCGGACTTTGATGTTCGTGCTCCAGAGCACTGACCATACCCGACGAGCGCAGTTCCACGGCGTCTGTTGCCGTGCGTTAGACGAGTCCTTCAAACCGCTTGCGCGTGCTCGATGGCAGGCGCCGCGCCAAATGAAAACGGGCGGCCGTCGGGCCGCCCGTCATGCCGGGACACTGCCAAGCAGGCTGGAAGCGATCCGTCAGAAACCGGCCGCCAGCCCGTCGCGCCGGCTGTCGCTCGCGGCCACGTAGCCGCGCTCCGGATCGTCGGGATCGAGGCGCCAGACGAACTGCCCCGAGCCGAAATCCATGTAAGGATCGTCGATCGACTTGATCGTATGGCCGCGCGCGGCCAGCCCGTCGACGGTCGCGCGGTTCATCGTGGCCTCGACGTCGAGCGTGAAGTCGCGGTTGACCTTCCAGCGCGGCGCGCAACACGCGGCCTGCGGTTGCTGGCCATAGCCGAGCATCCGCACGATGGTCTGCAGATGGCCTTGCGGCTGCATGTCGCCGCCCATCACGCCGAAGCTCATCACCGCCTCGGTGCGGCCATTGGCTTCCTCGGTGACGAACGCCGGGATGATCGTGTGGAACGGCCGCTTGCCGCCCGCGACGACGTTCGGCGAAGCCGGGTCCATCGAGAAGCCGTGCCCGCGGTTCTGCAGCGCAATGCCCGTGCCGGGGACGACGAGCCCCGAACCGAAGCCCATGTAGTTCGACTGGATGAAGCTCACCATCATCCCGCGCTCGTCGGCCGCCGACAGGTAGATCGTGCCGCCCGAATGCGGACGGCCGGCGGCGAAGTGCGTCGCCCGCGCGCGATCGATCAGCTTCGCGCGTTCGGCGAGATACGCATCGTCGAGCATCTGTTCGGGCGTGACCTCCATCGCGCGCGGATCGGCGACGTAGCGATAGACGTCCGCGAACGCGAGCTTCATCGCCTCGATCTGCAGATGCTGCGAATCGACCGAGTCGACCGGCCATTCGGTCACGCCCGCATGCTCGGCGATGCCGAGCGCGATCAGCGCGGCGATACCCTGCCCGTTCGGCGGAATCTCGTGAATCGTGTGGCGGCCGAAGCGCTTGCCGATCGGCTCGACCCATTCCGGCCGGTACGCGCGCAGGTCGGCTTCCGTCAGCGCGCCGCCGCCTTCGCGCGCGAACGCGGCGATACGCTCGGCGAGCGCCCCTTCGTAGAACGCACGGGCGCCGTCCTTCGCGAGCGTGCGCAGCGTCTGCGCATGACCGGGCAGGCACACGCGTTCGCCGACGAGCGGTGCGCGGCCGCGCGGCATGAAGGTGTCCGCGAAGCCCGGCAGGCCCTGCAGTTCGGGAACGGCCGCCGCCCACTTGTGCGCGACGATCGGCGGCACCGAATAGCCGCGCTCCGCGATCTCGATCGCCGGCTCGAGCAGGTCCGCGAACGGCAGCGAACCGAACTTCGCGTGCAGCGCTTCCCAGCCCGCGATCACGCCCGGCACCGTGACGGTGTCCCAGCCGCGCGTCGGCTTGTTCGCGATGCCGTGCGCGTCCTCGCCGTGGCGCTTGCGAAAGTAGTCGACGTTCCAGGCGGCCGGCGCCACGCCCGATGCGTTCAGCCCGGACAGCCGCTCGCCGTCCCACACGAGCGCGAATGCATCGCCGCCGAGCCCGCACGACACGGGCTCGACGACCGTGATCGCGGCGGCGGCGGCCAGCGCCGCGTCCACCGCGTTGCCGCCCTTCCACAGCATCCGCAACCCAGCCTGCGCGGCCAGCGGGTGCGACGTCGACACGACGTTGCGCGCGAACACCGGAATGCGGGTCGTCGGATACGGGTTGTGCCAGTTGAAGCCACTCATCGATACCACCTCGTCGAAAGCTGAATGAACGTGCCCCGCGTGAACGGGCAATCCGCCATTGCAGCGCGATCCGCGCGATCGCACAAATTCATTTGTCAAATGAATCCATGCGTTTTCTACATGAATCGCGCGCGGCGATGTTCCGCAGGCCGGCCGAACGCCGTTGCCGCCCTTACAATACCCGCTCCGTCTCACGACACGACCATCGAGCCATGACCCGAGATCCCCGCCTCACCCTCAACGCGCGCCAGCAGGAATTGCTCGAATGGGTGCAGCGCGACGGCTTCGTGACCGTCGACGATCTCGCCGCGCACTTCGCGGTGACGCCGCAGACGATTCGCCGCGACGTGAACTGGCTCGCCGACCTGAACCTACTGCGCCGCTACCACGGCGGCGCGAGCCTGCCGACCAGCTCGGAGAACGTGTCGTACACCGCGCGCCAGCGGATGTTCCACGACGAGAAGCGGCGCATCGCGGCGCTCGCGGCGTCGCACATCCCCGACCAGGCGTCGCTGTTCATCAACCTCGGCACGACGACCGAGGAAGTCGCGCGCGCGCTGAACCGCCATCACGGGCTGCACGTGATCACGAACAACCTGAACGTCGCGTCGATGATGAGCGGCTACCCCGACTGCGAGGTGCTGATCACGGGCGGCATCGTGCGGCCGTGGGACAAGGGCATCGTCGGCGAGCTCGCGATCGACTTCATCCGCCAGTTCAAGGTCGACTACGCGATCATCGGCACGTCGGCGATCGAGGCCGACGGCACGCTGCGCGATTTCGACACGCGCGAGGTGCGCGTCGCCGAGGCGATCATGCAGCATGCGCGCACGGTCTACCTCGTGACCGACCATTCGAAGGTCGGCCGCCCGGCGCTGGTGCGCCAGGGCCATCTGAGCCAGGTGCATGCGCTCTTCACCGACAAGCCGCTGCCGCCCGAAATGGCCGATACGGTGGCGGCCGCCGGCACCCAGGTGTACGTCGCGGAATGACCGTTGCGATGCTGCACCGCACCTGAAACTTCAAGTGAAATCAAGAAGTTGGCGCCGCGCGCAAACCGCTTGTGGCGGGCCCTTCTGTCAAACGGAAAATTAACGGGGCACGATTTGTCGTTGCCTGCGCGCTCGACTAGACTCCAGTTCCCCGGCCCGTTCGCCGATCCGCCTGTGCCAGGGCGGTGCGAATCGCAGGGCCGGCGAAGACAGCTTTCCCCCCAAGCCATACCCCGCGGGGTATCGCGCGTCGGCGGTGCGCCGGCCGCGCGGGCAGTCCGATTGCCATGGAGAGAAACGATGCTGAGTCCGCATGAATTCGCCACGCTATTGCTTGTGAAGGACGCGCCTGATCAGCGCGACATGGATCGGGATGAACTGGACATCCTGCTCGAACAACAGCTCGTCCGCCTGGAAGGGCTCGGCTCGGGGCGCAAATACTGCGTGACCGAGACCGGCGACGCCGCGCTGCGATCCATCAAATACCGCTATTCGTAAGCTCCGCCGTTCCCTGACCTGAACCTGCTCGCGCGGCCGGAATCGGCCGCGCGGTCGTTCCTGCCTCCCGCCTGCCCGTTCGTCGCCGTCGGCCTCAACCGCCGCGCAGCGTCGGATCGACCGCCGCCCGCCAGCTGATGGCCTGCGCACGCGCCCCGTTGAAATACGCGATCCAGCCGGCGCGTGCCGCCGCGTCAGGCGCCACATAGTGGGTCGAAAGTTCGTTTACGAACGCACAATAGTTCGCTTCGGTCAGCCCGCGATACCGTTTCGCCACGTACGCGTCGTACAGTGTCGAGTAGACCGGCTGCGCGTCCGCGCCCCAGTCGCGCGCCGCGCCGCCGCACGACGTCTGCAGGTCGACGAACGACGGCGCCCGCCAGTTGCCGGCGAGCGGCGGCATACCCGCGCCGCACCCCGCCAGAAGGACGGCGCACACGCCGACCCACATCCCAATACGCATGATTCACCTCGCGAAACGGTCGATTCCGCCAGTATCGTCCGGGATCGTGTCGCGCGCTACTGGCCCCGCTTTTTCGAACTTTACTTTTTCGATTCCGTTCGTTAAATTTCGAATTCGAACATTTCATGTTCGCCCCATTTCAACAGACGATAAGGACAGCAGGTGACCCAACCGAATCGCTACGATCTGCTCGTCGTCGGCGGCGGCATCAACGGCGCGGGGATCGCGCGCGATGCGGCCGGCCGCGGCCTGTCGGTCATGCTCTGCGAGCAGGACGACCTCGCGTCGCATACGTCGTCGTCCAGCACGAAGCTGATTCACGGCGGCCTGCGTTACCTCGAGTACAATGAGTTCGGACTGGTGCGCAAGGCGCTGCAGGAGCGCGAAACGCTGCTGCGCGCGGCGCCGCACATCATGTGGCCGCTGCGCTTCGTGATGCCGCACATGCCGAACCTGCGCCCGGCCTGGCTGATCCGCATCGGCCTGTTCCTCTACGATCACCTCGCGAAACGCGAGCTGCTGCCCGGCTCGCGCGGCATCGACATGCGCCGCCATGCGGCCGGCGCGCCGCTGATCGACTCCATCAAGCGCGGCTTCGTGTATTCCGACGGCTGGGTCGACGACGCCCGCCTCGTCGTGCTGAACGCGATGGACGCGAAGGAGCGCGGCGCCGAGATCCTGACGCGCACGAAGCTCCTGTCCGCCGAACGCCGCGGCGACGAATGGGAAGCGCGGCTGCAGCAGGCCGACGGTTCGATCCGCGTCGTGCAGGCGCGCGCGATCGCGAACGCGGCCGGCCCGTGGGTCGGCGACGTGCTGCACGGCGCGCTCGGCCGCGGCGCGCATCACAGCGTGCGGCTCGTGAAGGGCAGCCACATCATCACGCGCCGCCTGTTCGATCACGATCACGCGTACATCTTCCAGAACCCGGACAAGCGGATCATCTTCGCGATTCCGTACGAGCACGACTTCACGCTGATCGGCACGACCGACGTCGAATACACGAGCGATCCGGCGAAGGTCGCGATCGATCGCGACGAGACGCAGTACCTGTGCGATTCGATCAACCGCTATTTCAAGCGCAAGATCTCGCCGGCCGACGTGCACTGGACCTATTCGGGCGTGCGCCCGCTGCTGGAAGACGAGAACGCGGCGAACGCATCGGCCGTCACGCGTGACTATCGCCTCGAACTCGACGACGGCGCGGGCGCGCCGCTGCTGTCGGTGTTCGGCGGCAAGATCACGACGTTCCGCAAGCTCGCGGAAGAAGCCGGCGACATGCTGTGCCGCGCGCTCGGCCGCGACGCGAAGACCTGGACGGCCGGCGTCGCGCTGCCGGGCGGCGACATCGCGGACGCGAAGTTCGACGGGTTCGCCAGCGCGTTCGCGAAACGCCATCCGTGGCTGCCCGCCGCGCTCGCGCGCCGCTATGCACGGGCGTACGGCACGCGTGCGGAGCGCGTGGTGGCGGACGCGAAGTCGCTCGCCGATCTCGGCGCCGAAATCGCGCCGGGCATCCACGATGCGGAACTGCGCTACCTGCGCGACGCCGAATGGGCGACCTGCGCGCAGGACGTGCTGTGGCGCCGCTCGAAGCTCGGGCTGCACGTCGCGCCCGGCACGCTCGACGCCGTGACCGCCGCGGTCGACGCATGGTTCGCCGCCGCGCATGCGCCGCACGCCTGATCCGAATGCAGTTGCAGTTGCCTGACCGACGTTGACTCACCGACGCGCCGCTCACATGCGGCGCGCATCACAACTAAGCCAATCCACGGATGGAGATGAGAGACATGCAGGACCAGTACATCCTCGCGCTTGACCAGGGCACCACGAGTTCCCGCGCGATGCTGTTCGATCGCCAGGGCAATATCGTATCGATCGCCCAGAAGGAATTCGAACAGATCTACCCGCAACCCGGCTGGGTCGAGCACGACCCGCAGGAAATCTGGTCGACGCAAGCCGGCGTCGCCGCGGAAGCCGTCACGCGCACGGGCCTGAACGGCACGTCGATCGCCGCGATCGGCATCACGAACCAGCGCGAAACCACGATCGTCTGGGATCGCGAGACGGGCCAGCCCGTCTACAACGCGATCGTCTGGCAGGATCGCCGCACGGCCGACTTCTGCGACTCGCTGAAGAAGCAGGGCCTCGAAGCGAAGGTGCGCGCGAAGACCGGCCTGCCGATCGACTCGTACTTCTCCGCGACGAAGATCCGGTGGATCCTCGACAACGTGCCAGGCGCGCGCGACAAGGCGCGCCAGGGCAAGCTCGCGTTCGGCACCGTCGACAGCTGGCTCGTGTGGAACTTCACGAAGCATGAGCTGCACGTGACCGACGTGACCAACGCGTCGCGCACGATGCTGTTCAACATCCATACGCGCGAGTGGGACAGCGAGCTGCTCGAACTGCTCGACATCCCGCGCAGCATGCTGCCCGAAGTGAAGGCGTCATCGGAAATCTACGGCCACACGAAGACCACCGTGTTCGCATCGAAGATCCCGCTCGCGGGCATCGCCGGCGACCAGCATGCGGCGCTGTTCGGCCAGATGTGCACGACGTCGGGCATGGTGAAGAACACCTACGGCACCGGCTGCTTCCTGATGATGAACACCGGCGACAAGCCGATCGAATCGAAGAACAACCTCGTCACGACGATCGCCTGGCAGATCGGCGACGACGTGCAGTACGCGCTCGAAGGCAGCATCTTCATCGCCGGCGCGGTCGTGCAGTGGCTGCGCGACGGCGTCGGCCTCATCAAGACGGCCGCGGAAATCGAGGCGCTCGCCGCCAGCGTGCCGCATACCGACGGCGTGTATCTCGTGCCGGCCTTCGCCGGCCTCGGCGCGCCGCACTGGAACGCGCGGGCGCGCGGCTCGGTGTTCGGCGTCACGCGCGGCACGAGCGCCGCGCATCTGGCGCGCGCGGCGCTCGATGCGATCGCGTACCAGTCGCTCGACGTGCTGGCCGCGATGGAAGCCGATTCGGGCATCAGCATCGGCGAGCTGCGGGTGGACGGCGGCGCGAGCGCGAACGACCTGCTGATGCAGTTCCAGGCCGACCTGCTCGGCGTCGACGCGGTGCGCCCGCAGATCACCGAGACGACCGCGCTCGGCGCGGCCTACCTCGCGGGCCTCGCGATCGGCTACTGGAAGAACCTCGACGAAGTGCGCGACCAGTGGCAGCTCGATCGCCGCTTCGCACCGTCGATGCCGAAGGAGCAGGTCGAGCAGCGCATGGCCGGCTGGCAGCGGGCGGTGCGCGCCGCGAAGGCATGGGCCGACGACGCCCAGTAATCCGAATCAGTCCGGACGACATACAACAACACCGGCGGACCGCGCGACGCGCGAGTCCGCCGTGACATACGAGAGACAATCATGTCACCTTACATTGCAGAATTCATCGGCACAGCGATCCTCGTGCTGCTCGGCAACGGCGCGGTCGCAAACGTGCTGCTTGCAAAGACCAAGGGCAAAGGCGCGGACCTGATCGTGATCGTGATGGGCTGGGCGATGGCGGTATTCGTCGCGGTCTACGTGACCGCGTCGTTCAGCGGCGCACACCTGAACCCGATCGTCACGATCAGCCTCGCGCTCGCGGGCAAGTTCGCGTGGTCGAAAGTCGGCGGCTACGTCCTCGCGCAGATGCTCGGCGGGATGGCCGGCGCGTTGCTCGTGTGGCTCGCGTATCGCCAGCACTTCGCGAAGGAAGCCGATGCGGACCTGAAGCTCGCGGTGTTCTGCACGGCGCCGGCGATCCGCAGCGTCACGCACAACGTGCTGACCGAAGCGATCTGCACGTTCGTGCTGATCCTCGGCGTGCTGTATCTCGCGTCGCCGCAGGTCGGCCTCGGCGCACTCGACGCGCTGCCCGTCGGCCTGCTGGTGCTCGGCATCGGCATCTCGCTCGGCGGCCCGACCGGCTATGCGATGAGCCCCGCGCGCGACCTGTCGCCGCGCATCATGCATGCGCTGCTGCCGATTCCCGGCAAGCGCGACAGCGACTGGCGCTATGCATGGGTGCCGGTCGTCGGCCCGCTGCTGGGCGGCGCCGCGGCGGCCGGCCTGTATCTGCACCTGCACACCACGATCTGATCGCGGTTTGAACGAAGCGCGCGGCCTGCACTGCCGCGCGCTTCACGCCCCTGCGTCGTTCTACCGGTCATTCACGGCCGTCACCAGCGATTTCAGCTTCACGTCGACGTCCGCGACCGCCGCCGGCGTCACGTCGGCCCCGCGCTCGACCAGCATTCTCGCCACGCGCATGTCCTTCACGAATCCCGCTGCACGGCCGAAGCCGCTCGCCGCGACGAGCCGCGCGCGCGCGTCGAAATGGAAATGGATTTCCGCATCGTCGCCGAGCACGCGCGCGACCGACCGCGTGCCGAGCGCCGGCTCCCCGGCCACCTGCAACTGCGCATCATATTGATCGGACCAGAACCACGGCGTATCGCGATACGGCTCGCCCGCGCCGAGCATGTTGCGGGCGGCGACGTGCGCCTGCGTCTCCGCGCCGTGCCACGTCTCCTGCCGAACCGGCTGGCCCGATAGCGCGCTCGGAAACACCGCGACGTCGCCGGCCGCGTAGATGCCGCGCGCCGACGTCTCGAGCTGCGCATTCACGACGATCCCGCGCTCGACCGCAAGGCCCGCGTCGCGCGCCAGCTCGTCGGCCGGTTCGATGCCGATGCCGGCCACGACCGTGTCGGCGATCAGCGTGTCGCCGTCGTCGAGCACGACGGCCAGCGCCCCGCCCGCGGTCCGCTCGATCGCCACCGGCTTTCGGTTCAGGCGAATCGCCACGCCCCGCGCGTCGTGCAGCGCATGCATGCGCGTCGCGATGGCTGCCGGCACGGCGCGGCCGAGCAGCCGCGGCGCCGCATCGAGCACGGTCACGCGGCAGCCGCGCTGCCGCGCCGACGCCGCGACTTCGAGACCGATGAAGCCGCCGCCGATCAGCACGATCCGCGCGTCGGGCACGAGCCGCGCGCCGAGCGCCGCCGCATCGTCGAGCGTGCGCAAGGCGAATACCCCGTCGAGCGCCGCGCCCGGGATGGCCAGGCGACGCGCACGGCCGCCCGTGGCCAGCAGCAGCGCGTCGTAGCCGAACACGTGCCCGCCGGACACCCGCACTTCGCGTGCGTGCGGTTCGATGCGCTCGACGGTCGCGACGATCCGTTCGATGCGATCGGCCGCCCAGGCTTGCGCATCGCGCAACCGGCATTGCGCCGCGCTGCGCTCGCCCGTCAGCACGCCCTTCGACAGCGGCGGCCGCTCGTACGGCGGATGCGGCTCCGCGCCGATCAGCACGATGCGCCCGCGCCAGCCGCACGCGCGCAGCTCCTGCGCCGCGCGGCCGCCCGCATGGCCCGCACCGACGATCGCCATCACCCGGTCGCTGTTCATTGCGTCATACCTCGATCAGGATGCGGCCGTCTTCGATCTTCGCGCGGTACGTGCGCAGCTTCTCGCACGCGGGCGCCGACAGCGGCCGGCCGTCGCGCACGTCGAAGCGGCCGTTGTGCTTCGGGCATTCGATCACGTGATCCATCACGAGCCCGTCCGCGAGATGCACCTGCTCGTGCGTGCACAGGCCATCGCTCGCATACACGTGGCCGCCGATCCGGTAGATCGCGTACGTGCGGCCGTCGTGGTCGAAGCGTGCGACGTCTTCATCGTCGATATCGTCGAGCGCGCCGGTGTCGATCCATTGCGTCATGGTGTGTGTCTCCTTCGTCGGGATATTCGATAACGGCTAGGCGCGCGCGGCATCGGGCACCGGCCGCACGACGCAAGCGGACGGGTCGCGCGTCTGCCGGACCAGCGCCGGCACGATCTCCGCGTACGCGGCCAGCGTGCTGCGGTACGGCGGCGGCATGTCGGCCTTCACGGCTTCATGCAGCTTCGGCAACGCATGGAACGGCACCATCGGGAACATGTGGTGCTCGACGTGATAGTTCATGTTCCAGTACAGGAAGCGGAACACCGGATTCATCATCACGGTCCGGCAGTTGCGCCGGTGATCGAGCACGTTCTCCGGCATGCCGGCGTGCTGCGTAAGGCCGAAATACAGGTACAGCCACGCGCCGTAGAGGCTCGGCAGCCCGATGTAGAGCAGCGGCAGGAGCGTGTGCCAGTAGAGCGCCGCGCCCGTCACGAGTGCGTAGATCGCGAGATGGATGCGCGACTCGCGCACGACCTTCCGCCACTCCGATTCGGGCACGTAGGTGCGCTCCTCGTCGTCGAGCCGGCCGGTGAACGACACCGCGATCATCTTGCGCAGTTCGCCGGCCACGTGCTTCATCGCGACGACGTTCAGCGCGAGCGTGAGCCAGTCGGTCGGCTTCGGCGCGGCGATTTCCGGATCGCGCCCGACGATCAGCGTATCGGTGTGATGGCGCGCATGGCTCCAGCGCCATGCAGTCGCGCGGCGGAACACCTGGAACGACGCGACCTGGTACAGCGCGTCGTTCATCCAGCGCGTGCGGAACGCGGTGCCGTGCCCGCATTCGTGCCAGCGCGAATCGGCCGGGCTGCAGTACAGCGTGCCGTACACGAAGAATGCGGGGATCGCCCACGCCGAGTGCGCGCGCCACGCCAGCCACGCGAGCGCGCCGCTGATTGCAATCGCCGCGTACCAGATCAGCGTGTCGCGAATCGCACGCGCATCGCCGCGCTGCATCAGCTGCTTCATCAGCGGCCGCGGCACCGCGCAGCGGTACCACGCGGCGTTGACAAGCCCGGCCGCGTGCGCGCGCTCGCCGGCGCCGCCAATCATTCGGTATGCCTGACGGCGCGCCGCCGTGGGTTCGCCTGCCGGGTCGTCGGGTTGGGCCACGTCTGTCTCCTGGGGTTCTTGTGCGGGGGAAGCGCGGCAAGCGCTTCGCCATAGGAACGAAATTAGGCGAGCGGCCGCCCCGCCTCAATCGAAACGTTGACGAAATTTCGCCACCGCTTTAGCGTTCCCGACAACGCCACGCGATCGATGGCGACCCTCACGATGGAGACGACCATGGCAGGTGAATCCGGGCCGCGCTGGCGCAAGCGTACCGCGCGCTTCGACGAGATCGCGGCGCTCGCCGGCGTCAGCACGACCACCGTCGACCGCGTGCTGAACGAGCGCGGCAGCGTCTCCGCGCAGGCGCGCGAACGCGTGGTGGCGGCCGCGCGGCAGCTCGGCGTGCCGCGGCAGCTGCCCGACACGCGGCACGGGCTGATCCACGTCGACGTGCTGCTGCCGGACACCGACGCGCCATTCTTCCGACGCTTGCAGCAGGCGCTGCAGCGCTCGCTGCAGATGCTCGACCGGCGCGTGGTCGTGCACCGGACGATCCTGCCCGCCGCGGACGACGTGCGCGCCGCGACGCTGATCGAACGGCCCGCGTACCGGCGCGCGGCGCTGATCGTCACCGCGCACGACACGGCCCGCGTGCGCGACGCGCTGGCCGGCGCGATCGCGCGGGGCGAGACCGTCGTCACGATGGTCACCGACATCGGCGGCATCGACCGCACGCACTTCGCCGGCATCGACAACTATCGCGCCGGGCGCACGGCCGGCTACTACATCGGCCGCCTCGCGGCGCGCCCCGGCCGCGTGCTGCTGCTCGGCGGGCGCATGGGCTACCGCGCGCACGTCGACCGGATGGCCGGCTGCCGCGACCAGCTCGCCGACGCGTTCGCCGCCGTGCGCTGCGACGACGCGCCGGTCGAGACGCTCGACCAGGACGACCGCTGCTACCGCGCGGTGTCGAAGGCGCTGCAGGCGCACGACGACGTGGTCGCGATCTACAACAGCGGCGCCGGTTCGGCCGGCATCGAAGCGGCGCTGCGCAAGGCCGGCGCGATCGGGCGCCTCGTGTGGATCGGCCACGAGATGATCGACCAGCATCGCGCCTTCATCGAAGCCGGCGCGATGGATCTCGCGATCGACCAGGATCCGGACGGCCAGGCGATTTCCGCGCTGCAGCACGTGCTGCATGCATGCGGCATCGTCGAACAGCCGCCGCCGGACGATCCGGTCGAATTCCGCGTGTTCTGTCCGGCGAACGTGAGGACGAGCGCGTACCTGCAGCCGTGAATCGCGCCGCGCGGCGGACCGCGTGCTCGTGGCGAAAAAATCGACCGTCGCGTTGGCGATTTTTCGCCAACGTTTGTCATGCGGGTCGCGCCGCGCCTCCGTACATTGGTCAGCCATCGATAACCGACAACGGACAGGAGACGATGGCTGAACCGATCCTCATCGGCGTGAACCTCGACGGCGTGCTCGAACACGACGGGCTGCCGGCGCCAACGCCCGCCGAACGCTTTCGGATGATCGCCGGCGCCGGCGTGTTCGACTACGTCGAACAGAACCCGGTACGCGGCGAGGACCTGTCGCCGTATTTCGCGCTGGTCGACCGCCACGCGCTGCCGATTCGCGTGATCGGCGGCATCTGGTGCGCCGGCCGCGACGAAGCGCATGTCGCCGAGATCGTCGCCGCGGGCGCGCGCTTCGGCAGCACGGTGCTCAACTGCCAGCTGTTCGCGCATCACGCGGACGGCCATCCGCTGTCGGACCGCGAAGTCGCCGATTTCTACCTGCGCGCCTACGCATCGGGCGAGCCGGTCGGCTGCCTGCCGAGCCTCGAAGTGCACGTCGACATGTGGAGCGAGGATGTCGCCCGCGTGGCGCGCGTCGCGCGGCTGGTCGAGGAGGCCGGCGCGCCGTTCCGGATCACGCTCGATCATTCGCACCTGCTGTTCAAGATCGGCAACCGCGCCGAGCTCGACGCGTCGGGGCTGCGCGAATCGGCCGACGGCGGCTGCGCGATGCTCGACCCGGCGTCGCCCGCCGCGATCTACACCGACTGGATCGCGCGCGGCTGGGTCCGGCATGCGCATGCGCGCAGCGTGACGCCGAACAATCCCGCCAACCGCTGGATGCGCCGCGCGGACGGCCGGCCCGGGCGCGGTATCCAGTACCCGTTCGTCGAACCCGCGCCGGGCGCCTATCACGGCGAATGGCGTGCGGCGTCGCTCGATCCGTGGAAAGCCGCGCTGCGCCAGTTGCTGCACGCGCAAGCGCAGGCCGAGGTTCACGCTCCCGCTCCCGCGCAGCCGGCACGACTCGAGCAGATCAGCTGCGAGTTCATCCCGTTTCCCGACTACGGCGGCGGCGCACGCTATTCGATCTTCGACAACAACGTCGCGTGCGCGCAATGGCTGCGCGACACGTGGCAAGCATTCGCCGCGCATGCCGGCACCTGATTCGCCCCCCACACCCCACTCAAGCTCCAAGGACAGAACGATGACGCAAGCCTGCCAGTTTTCGCTGAACCGGATGAGCGCGCCGCGCTTGCCGTTCGACCGCTACGTCGCGCTGTGCCGGCGCCTCGGTGTCGACACGATCGAGATCCGCAACGATCTCGACGGCGTCGAGCTCGCCGACGGCACGCCGGCCGCCGCCGTGCGCGCAACGGCCGAGGCCGGCGGCGTGACGATCCTGACGATCAACGCGCTGCAGCGCTTCGAGCAGTGGAACGCCGAGCGCGCGGACGAGGCGACCGCGCTGGCCGACTACGCGGCGCAATGCGGCGCGCGTGCGCTGGTGCTGTGCCCGACCAACAGCCGCGCCGACACGCGCAGCGCGGACGCCCGCCACGCGGATCTCGTGACGGCGCTGCAGGCGCTGAAGCCGATCCTCGCGGCCCGCGGCCTGCTCGGCTTCATCGAGCCGCTCGGTTTCGAGCAATGCGCGCTGCGCCGCAAGTCGGACGCGGTAAAGGGCATCTACACGGCGGCGGGCGAGCCGGTGTTCCGGCTCGTGCACGACACGTTCCACCATCATCTCGCCGGCGAGGACATCTTCTTCCCGAACCTGACGGGCCTCGTGCACATCTCGGGCGTCGAGGAAGCCGACCTGCCGATCGAGCGGATGCGCGACGGCCACCGCGTGCTGGTCGGCGGCGCCGACCGGCTCGGCAACATCCGGCAACTGCGCGAACTGCTCGCGCGCGGCTACCGCGGCGCGCTGTCGTTCGAGCCGTTCGCGAGCGAGATCGCCGAAGCCGACGACATCGAAGACCGGCTGCGGGCGAGCATCGACTACGTGCGCGGCGAGCTGGCGGATCGCTGAGCGCATCGGCAAGACAACGCAATCCACAGGAGAACGGAATGATCGAATTCGCTTTGTTCGGCGCGGGCCGCATCGGCAAGATCCACGCGGCGAATCTCGCGCGCCAGCCGGGCGCGAAACTGACATACGTGATCGACCGGCACGCGCCGTCGGCGGAAGCGCTCGCCCGCATGCACGGCGCGCAGGTCGCCGACGTCGAGCGCGCGCTCGGCGACGCGTCGGTGCAGGCTGTCGTGATCGCGTCGAGCACCGACACGCACGCGGATCTCATCGTCGCCGCCGCGAATGCGGGCAAGGCGGTGTTCTGCGAGAAGCCGGTCGACCTCACCGTCGAACGCTCGCGTGCATGCGCGGACGTCGTGCGGCGCGCCGGCGTGACCTGCATGATCGGCTTTCAGCGCCGCTTCGACCCGACCTTCGCGGCGCTGAAGGCGCGCGTCGAGCGCGGCGAGATCGGCGCGCCGGAAATGCTGGTCGTCACGAGCCGCGATCCGGGCGCGCCGCCCGCCGACTACATTCGCAGCTCGGGCGGCATTTTCAAGGACATGCTGATCCACGACTTCGACGTGTTCCGCTGGATCCTCGGCGACGAAGCGCAGACGCTGCACGCGACGGGCAGTTGCCTGACCGATCCGGCCGTGCACGACGCGGGCGACATCGATTCGACCGCCGTGACGATCCGCACGCGGCGCGGGTTGCTGTGCCAGATCAACACGTCGCGGCGCGCGGCCTACGGTTACGACCAGCGCTTCGAGCTGCTCGGCAGCCAAGGGATGCTGCAGGCCGGCAACGTGCGGCCGACCGAGGTGAGCGCCTGGCTCGCGGGCGGCATCGCGACGGACGTGCCGGAGCCGTTCTTCCTCGAACGCTACCGGCACGCGTACGCGGCCGAGATCGCGCACTTCGTCGACGCGCTGCGCGACGGCACGCCGGTCCGGACGACGATCGACGACGGGCTCGCCGCGCTCGAGCTGGCCGAAGCCGCGATGACGTCGTGGAAAACGGGGCGCGTGATCGCGCTGTGACGCCGTGAACGGCGGCGGCCCGCGCAACCGGGTCGCCGCAGCCGCACGACCGGCGGCACCTGGGCACGCGTTGCCGCAGTAGCACGGCCGCATCGGGCAAATTTGCCGCCACGTCGCGCGGCAGGCGCATGAAAGCACGTATGATGGCGAATCGATCGGCGTCGCCGATATCCCGCGTTTTCATCACCATGCTCGATCACCTCATCTGCGACTGCGACGGCGTGCTCGTCGACAGCGAAGTCATCGCCGACCGCGTGCTGCTCGACACGCTGTCCGCCACGTTCCCCAACCTCGATTTCGAAGCCGCCGCGAAGTCGGCATTCGGCCAGCAGACGTCGCGCTTCCTCACCGGCATCGAATCCCGCTTCGGCATCGAGATGCCCGCCAACTTCATCGAAACCATCGAGCACAACATCGAAATCGCGCTCGCGCAATCGCTCGCACCGATCAGCGGCGTGCGCGACGCATTGCTGAAGGTCACGCTGCCGGCCGCCGTCGTGTCGAACAGCCGGCTCGTGCGCGTGCGCAATTCGCTGAAGCGCGCGTCGCTCACCGAGATCTTCGGCGAGCGCGTGTTCAGTTCCGAACAGGTCGCGCGGCCGAAGCCCTACCCCGACGTCTACCTGCATGCGGCGCACACGCTCGGCGTCGAGCCGGCGCGCTGCGTCGTCGTCGAGGACAGCATCTCGGGGCTGAATGCCGCGCGGGCGGCCGGGATGAAGACGATCGCGTTCGTCGGCGCGAGCCACATTCCCGACAACTACGCGGACGCGCTGCGCGCGATGGGCATCACGCGGATCATGCGCCGGATGGACGAACTGCCGGCGCTCGTCGAAGCCGGCATGCGCGGCGAATTCGGCGACGTGCAGTCCTGATCGTCATTCGGGCCGGACCGGGTCGATCCGGCCATGCCGCGGGCGCGCGTACGCGCCCGCCTTCCTTCGCTCAGGCCGGCTCGCAGCAGCGTTCGCGCGCCGCGGCCAGCGCCTCGCGGAACTCGACGAGTTCCGCGATCGTCAGCATCGGCAGCCCGTGCCGTTGCGCGAAGCGCTCGACATCGTCGCCGCGCGTCATCGTGCCGTCCGGATTCATCAGCTCGCACAGTACGCCGGCCGGCTTCAGGCCCGCGAGGATCGACAGGTCGACCGTGCCTTCGGTATGACCGCGGCGCGCCAGCACGCCGCCCGGTTGCGCACGCAACGGAAACACGTGGCCGGGGCGCACGATGTCGTGCGGCTTCGCGCCGTCGGCGATCGCCGCGCGGATCGTCGTCACGCGATCGGCGGCCGACACCCCGGTATGCACGCCTTCGCGCGCCTCGATCGACACGGTGAACGCGGTGCCGTTGCGGCTTTCGTTGGTCTGCACCATCGGCGGCAGCTCGAGCGCGCGCACCGTGTCGTCGGTCAGGCACAGGCAGACGATGCCGCTGCACTCGCGGATCAACAGCGCCATCGTCTCGGGCGTGATGCGCTCGGCGGCGACGATCAGGTCGGCTTCGTTCTCGCGGTCGTGGTCGTCCTGCAGCACGACCGCGCGGCCTGCGCGCATCGCGTCGAGCGCAGCGGCGATGCGGGGCGGCACCGGTTCGGAATCCAGCAACGGGAGATCGGCAAAGGCGTCGGCAGGCGCCGACGAAACGGACATCAAGGACATGTGAAACGCTCCTCGCAAATACGATTTGGGCGAAAAACGTTTCAGGGCATTGCAAACAGACAGAACGACAACCCGCTTCGCACGCAGCGCGAAGCGGCCCTGACGGACATGACTATCTGCACATCTTCTCTCATCCGGACTGTGACCGTCGGCTCTGGCATTCGACCAGATCTGCTGACCCCGCGCGGATGCGCGGGCGCTCGCGGGCTCGCCGGCTTACGCCAGCCTACCGCCGGTGGGGAATTTCGCCCCGCCCTGAAGACGCACTGATTGCCGGACGGGAACGCCCCGTCACCGGCGGGCCAAGCATACAACAGCCGCGCGCGACGCGCAGCCCACTACCGGTAAAACCTTACTGACGACCCTGTCTAACGGCATCGTCCGAACGGCCGACGCACCCGCCCGCGATCCCGCGAGAATCCGGGAGCGCAGTCGCGCCGCGCGGCCCGCGCGATCAGTTGGCGGCCGCCGTGTGCGCCGCGTCGGGCACAAGCCAGCGCGGCGGCACCTCGGGGCTCACCGTCACGCGAAACGCCCGCGCTTCGCTGTCGCCCGGGTTGCGCAGGCTGTACGGCTGGTCGGCATCGAACACGATCGCGTCGCCGGTTGCGAGCAACTGGCGGCGATCGTGCACGCTGACTTCGAGCGTGCCTTCGCTGACGACGAGGTTGACCGTCGTGCCGGGGGCCCGACGCGCGCCGGGCTCCGTATGCAGCGGCGCGATGCGCAGCTCGTGGAATTCGGCCGCGGCCGGCTCGCCTTCCGGATACAGCGCACGCGCCGAGAAACGGCCGTTCGAGCTGACGACGCGCGACGCGCGCTCGGCCGCCAGATGCTCGAAACCGTTCACCGCGTGGCGCCGCAGGAACGCGGCGACCGATACCTTCAGCGCCGCGGCGATCTTGCAGAGCACCTTGATCGACGGCACGCTGCGCGCCGATTCGATCTGCGCGAGCATCGCGCGCGACACGCCGGACAGCCGCGCGAGCGCATCGAGCGACAGTTGCCGCTCGGCGCGCAAGCGCGCGAGGTTCACGCCGACGACCTGCTCGAGCACGTCGAGCGACGCGGACGCGCGCAGGTCGGCGGCATGGCCGGACTCGAAGGAAGACACGTCGCGCACGAGCGCCAGGGATGAAGACATAGCATTGCCTCCGGGCCGCCGCGCGGCCCTGCGTAGGGGGTAAGCCGGAATCGGAATCGGGTTGCGCCGGTCATTGGCGCGTATCGAGACGCTATCACCCGGCCTGGCACGGGCAAACGAAGTTATCTTCACACCGTTATCAGCATCGCGGAGGAATGCGTTTCTCGCGAACCTTTTCCTGCCGCTATGGCGTCGCCGTCGGCGCGCCGGGGCCGACGCTCACTGCGCCGCCGGCGCGGCGCCGCGGGCCGGGCCGCGCGCGTCGAGCCGCATCGCGAGCCACGTGACGATCAGCGCCGCGAACGTCACCGCGACCGCGACCCACGGCAGCGCATCGAGCGCGAAGCCGTGTTCCAGCGCGAGGCCGCCGAGCCACGCACCGCCCGCATTGCCGACGTTGAACGCGCCGATGTTCAGCGTCGACGCGAGATGCGGCGCGCTCGCGGCCTTCTCGACCACGCGCGCCTGCAGCGGCGGCACCGTCGCGAACGCGGCGATCCCCCAGACGAATACGGTGACGGCCGCCGCGACCGGCAGGTGGCTCGTCTTCGCGAACACGGCCATCACGGCCATCAGCGCGACGAGGATCGCGATCAGCGACGGCATCAGCGCGCGGTCAGCGAGCTTGCCGCCGATCGTATTGCCGATCGTCAGCCCCGCGCCGAACAGCACGAGGATCAGCGCGACCGCGCGCGGCGAGTAGCCCGACACGGTCTCGAGAATCGGCGCGATGTACGTGAACACCACGAACACGCCGCCGAAGCCGAGCACGGTCATCAGCAGCGCGAGCCACACCTGCGGCTCCTTCAGCACGCGCACTTCGTGGCCGAGGCCGACCGGCCCGCTGTCGTGGCGGTTCGGCACCAGCGCGGCCACGCCGCCGAGCGCCAGCACGCCGAGCGCGGCGACGATCCAGAACGACGCGCGCCAGCCGAGCAACTGGCCGACGAACGTGCCGAACGGCACGCCGAGCACGTTCGACAGCGTGAGTCCGGTAAACATCAGCGCGATCGCGCTCGCGCGCTTGTCGGCCGGCACGAGCGACGCGGCGACCACCGCACCGATGCCGAAGAACGAACCGTGCGCGAACGACGTGACGACGCGCGCGACCATCAGCATCGCGTAGCCGGACGCGGTCGCGCACAGCACGTTGCCGACGATGAAGATCGCCATCAGCAACTGCAGCGCGGCCTTGCGCGGCATGCGGCTCGTCAGCACCGCGAGCAGCGGCGCGCCGACCGCGACGCCGAGCGCGTAGCCGGTGACGAGCAGGCCGGCCGACGGCAGCGACACGGCCAGGTCGTGCGCGACTTCGGGCAGCAAGCCCATGATGATGAATTCGGTGGTGCCGATGGCGAAGGCGCTGATCGCGAGCGCCAGTAACGGAATGGGCATGACGTTCTCCGGAAGGCGGCGGCCGCGGCGCCCGATCGGTGCCGCACCGCACAAAAAAGCGGGGTGTGCGCGCATTGTCCCGAAGACGCCTATATTTGATAATTGGCGTGGCATTTGAACCATTTTCAAATATTTCTGGAAAATCGCATGGACCGACTGGGCGACATCCGGCTGTTCGTCGAGGCGGCGGAGCTGGGCAGCCTGTCCGCCGCCGGGCGCAAGCTGAACCTCACGCCGGCCGCCGCGAGCGCGCGGCTCGCGAAGCTCGAGGCGAAGATCGCGACGCGGCTGTTCGAACGCTCGACGCGGCAATTGCGGCTCACCGACGAAGGCAAGCTGTACCTGAACTGCTGCCGCCAGGCGCTGCAGGCGCTCGACGACGCGGACGCGATGCTGCAGGAAGGCCGCAATGTCGTAAGCGGCAAGGTGCGGCTGTCGTCAACGTCCGATTTCGGCCGCCATCAGCTGCTCGACTGGCTCCACGAATTCACGACGCTGCATCCGGGCGTCACGTTCTCGCTGACGGCGTCCGATTCGTCGTCGAACCTGTGGCAGGACGAGATCGACCTCGCGATCCGCTTCGCCGCGCCGCCCGACGGCGCGCTGATCGCCCGCCGGCTCGCGACCAACCGGCGCGTGCTGTGCGCGGCGCCGTCGTTCGTCGAGCGCCATGGCGTGCCGGCCGATCCGCACGATCTGGCCCGCTTTCCGTGCAACGTGATCACGATCGCGTCCGGCCCGATGAACACCTGGCACTTCACGCGCGGCGACGAAGTGCAGATCCACACGGTGCCCGTGTCGACGGCGTTCGAGACCAACGACGGCGGGCTCACGCGCGAATGGACGCTGCGCGGCCACGGCATTGCGCTGAAGTCGCTGTGGGACATCGCCGACGACGTCCGCGCGGGCCGGCTGCGCGTGCTGCTGCCCGAGTGGCGGCACCAGGACGCGCCGCTGCACGCGATCTATCACAGCAAGCGCTACATGGCGCCGCGCGTGCGCGTGCTGCTCGACTTTCTCGCCGAACGCTTCGCGCGCGAGGAAGCCGCGCTCGACGATCTGCTGAACGCGTGTCGCTGACGGCCGGGCCGTCACCAATCCGGGGTCGGAACGCGAAAACCGGCGTCGCGCGCCCGCAACCGGCCGCCCGTCCGTCTTGGCATGAAAAGCTATAATGGAAGGCTTTCCCGACGGCCATTTCTAATGGAAGGCTTTCCCGACGGCCTTTCCTGTCCGTGCGCGCGATTCGCGTGCCGCGCACGGCCGTCCCGACTCACCCTTGACGACGCCCCCAGGTCAACCACTGCGAACGGCGAATCCCCATGACCAAGAAAGTTTACGTAAAGACCTTCGGCTGCCAGATGAACGAGTACGACTCGGACAAGATGGTGGACGTGCTCAACGCGGCCGAAGGCCTCGAAAAGACCGACACGCCGGAAGACGCGGACATCATCCTGTTCAACACGTGCTCGGTGCGTGAAAAGGCGCAGGAAAAGGTGTTCTCCGATCTCGGCCGCGTGCGCGAGCTGAAGGAAGCGAAGCCCGGCCTGCTGATCGGCGTCGGCGGCTGCGTCGCGAGCCAGGAAGGCGCGTCGATCGTGTCGCGCGCGCCGTACGTCGACCTCGTGTTCGGCCCGCAGACCCTGCACCGCCTGCCGCAGATGATCGACGCGCGCCGCGCGAGCGGCCGCGCGCAGGTCGACATCACGTTCCCCGAAATCGAGAAGTTCGACCACCTGCCGCCCGCGCGCGTCGAGGGGCCGAGCGCGTTCGTGTCGATCATGGAAGGCTGCTCGAAGTACTGCAGCTACTGCGTGGTGCCGTACACGCGCGGCGATGAAGTGTCGCGCCCGCTCGACGACGTGCTGACCGAAGTGGCCGGCCTCGCCGACCAGGGCGTGCGCGAAGTCACGCTGCTCGGCCAGAACGTGAACGCCTACCGCGGCGCGCTGGCGGCCGGCTCGTCCGAGATCGCCGATTTCGCGACGCTGATCGAATACGTCGCCGACATCCCCGGCATCGAGCGGATCCGCTACACGACGTCGCATCCGAAGGAATTCACGCAGCGCCTGATCGACACCTACGCGAAGGTGCCGAAGCTCGTGAACCACCTGCACCTGCCGGTCCAGCACGGTTCCGACCGCATCCTGATGGCGATGAAGCGCGGCTACACGGTGCTCGAATACAAGTCGGTGATCCGCAAGCTGCGCGCGATCCGCCCCGACCTGTCGCTGTCGACCGACATGATCGTCGGCTTCCCCGGCGAGACCGAGGACGATTTCGACAAGATGATGGCGCTCGTGCACGAGATGGGCTACGACACCAGCTTCTCGTTCATCTACAGCCCGCGCCCCGGCACGCCGGCCGCGAACCTCGCCGACGACACGCCGCGCGACGTGAAGCTCAAACGCCTGCAACATCTGCAGGCGACGATCGAGGAGAACGTCGCGCGCATCAGCCAGTCGATGGTCGGGAAGGTCGAGCGGATCCTCGTCGAGGGCCCGTCGCGCAAGGACCCGAACGAACTCGCGGGCCGCACCGAGAACAACCGGGTCGTGAATTTCCCGGCGCCGCTCGCGTCGCACCCGCGCCTGATCGGCCAGATGATCGACGTGAAGATCAACCATGCGTACCCGCACTCGCTGCGCGGCGAGCTCGTGATCGTCAGCGACGACGCGAGCGCGGCCACCCACTGATTGACGCCCGACAGGAGCCCGACGCTACTTTGAAGACCGTCCAAGCACTGGAATTCACCGCCCCGCGCGACGACAACGCGCGCCTCGCCAACCTCTGCGGCCCGCTCGACGAGAACCTGCGGCAGATCGAACAGGCGCTCGACGTCACGCTCGCGCGGCGCGGCCACCGGATCACGATCCGCGGGCGCGGCGCCAAGCTCGCGCTCGCCGCGCTCGAAAACTTCTACAACCGCGCGCGCGATCCGCTGTCGGTCGACGACATCCAGCTCGCGCTGGTCGAGGTGCGCCACACGGCCGGCAACGGCCGCCAGGACACGCTCGACGTGCGCTTTCGCGGCGACCCCGATCATCCGTTCGACGAACCGGTCGTGCAGCTCGACGCGGACGAGCCGGACGAAGAGCCGGCGCCGAAGCTCTACACGCGGCGCGCCGACCTGCGCGGCCGCACGCCCGCCCAGCGCGAATACCTGAAGCAGATCCTGTCGCACGACGTGACGTTCGGCATCGGGCCGGCCGGCACCGGCAAGACCTACCTCGCGGTCGCGTGCGCGGTCGACGCGCTCGAGCGCGACCAGGTCAAGCGGATCGTGCTGACGCGCCCGGCCGTCGAGGCCGGCGAGCGGCTAGGCTTCCTGCCCGGCGATCTCGCGCAGAAGGTCGACCCGTACCTGCGTCCGCTGTACGACGCGCTGTACGACCTGCTCGGCTTCGACAAGACGGCCAAGATGTTCGAGCGCCAGATGATCGAGATCGCGCCGCTCGCGTACATGCGCGGCCGCACGCTGAACCACGCGTTCATCATCCTCGACGAGGCGCAGAACACGACGCCCGAGCAGATGAAGATGTTCCTCACGCGGATCGGCTTCGGCTCGAAGGCGGTCGTGACGGGCGACACGAGCCAGGTCGACCTGCCGCGCGGCCACAAGAGCGGCCTCGTCGAGGCGCAGCAGGTGCTCGGCGGCGTGCGCGGCATCGCGCTCACCCGCTTCACGAGCGCGGACGTGGTGCGCCATCCGCTCGTCGCGCGCATCGTCGAGGCGTACGACGAATTCCACGCGCAGCACCAGGACGGCTGAGCGGCGGCGCGCGTGCGCTGCCCCAGGCCTGCCGGCCCGGCCCGCCGTCATGGCGCGCCGGGCTTTTTTTCGCCCGCGCGCCGCCCGGCCGAATTCGGGCGCGATCGGCCGTTTGGTGTATCCTCAACGCGTCCCAATCGCCGCACGCGTCATGAAATCCTCCCGTTCCCGCAAGTCCGGTCGCGCCCAGTCCGCCGCGTCCGAATCCCCCCGCCTTTCGCTGTTCGACGCGAAGGGCAAAGCCCGCACCGTCAACGCGCAAGGGCTGCGGATCGACTTCCCGGACGGCCGCAGCCTGATGTTCGACCTGTCGGGCAGCTCGGGCGACGCGGCCGTCGCGATCGTCGCGCAGCACAACGATCCGGCGATGCGCGCGAAGCTCGCGCTGCAACCCGAGCATTACGACAGCGTGACGCTGCACGTCGGCGCCGAGTTCGCGCCGCGCGAGGACGATCCGGAAGACGAGCCGCGCGCGCTGGAACTCGACCTGTCGGTGCAGTACGGCGACGAGATCACGAGCGACGTGCGCAAGACGCTCCCCAAGCGCAAGCTGATCGCCGAATGGCTCGAGCCGGCGCTGTTCGCGAGCGCGCAGCTCACCGTGCGCTTCGTCGGCGAGAACGAAGGCCGTACGCTGAACGCCGGCTACCGCCACAAGGACTATCCGACCAACGTGCTGACCTTCGCGTACGACGCGGCGCCCGACGGCACCGTGATCGGCGACCTGGTGCTGTGCTGCCCGGTGGTCGAGAAGGAAGCGCACGACCAGGGCAAGCCGCTCATGGCCCATTACGCGCACCTGCTGGTGCACGGCGCGCTGCACGCGCAGGGCTACGACCACGAGACCAGCGACGAGGACGCGGCCGAAATGGAAGCGCTCGAAGTCGACATCCTCGCTAAACTGGGTTTCCCGAACCCGTACCAGTAAGCCGTCCGCCCGATGCGTAACGCCGCGATGCTGCCGCCCGCCTACCCGCCGTCGATCGGCGAAGGCCGTCTGCTGACGGAAGACGAGCTCGCGGCGTCGCTCGCGCATACGATGCGCGACTGGGACGGCCGGCAGGATCTGTGGCTGTTCGGCTATGGCTCGCTGATCTGGAACCCCGGGCTGCCGACCGTCGCCGCCGTACGCGGCAAGGTGCACGGCTATCACCGCGGGCTCTACCTGTGGTCGCGCGTGAACCGCGGCACCCCCGAACGGCCGGGCCTCGTGCTCGCGCTCGATCGCGGCGGCTCGTGCTCGGGCATCGCGTTCCGGCTCTCCGGCCCGACCGCGCAGCCGCATCTCGAGACGCTGTGGAAGCGCGAGATGCCGATGGGCTCGTACCGGCCCGCGTGGCTGCCGTGCTCGCTCGAGACCGGCGAACGCGTGAACGCGCTCGCGTTCGTGATGCGCCGCGATGCACCGACCTATACGGGCAAGCTGACCGATCCCGTCGTGAAGGAAGTGTTCAGTTGCGCGGCCGGCCGCTACGGCACGACGCTCGACTACGTGAGCCGCACGGTCGACGCGCTGCGCGCGAGCGGCATCCCCGACCGCGCGCTGGAAGGGCTGCTGGCGCGATGCCGGTGATGCGACACCACGCCGCCCGCGCATCCGAACGAGGACATCCCCGATGAAACCGTCAAACTGGTCGCGCGGCAGGATCGCCGCGCTGCTCGTCGCCGCGAGCGTCGCGCTGTCCGGCTGCGGAATCCTCGGCTGCGGCGGCGCCGCGACCAACGGCGCGGCCGCCGGCGGCTGCTCGGCCGGCATGCGGTTCTGAACCGCGCGCCGGCGGCGCCCGCCTGCGGCAGAATGCCGCGCTCACGACCGATGTCCCGCGTCGGGCCGCGCCGCCCTTGCCGCCGCCGTTTTTTTGCCGCCGCGCCCCGCCGACTCTTTCTGCGCTAGGATGGACCCGAGGACGATGTCGCGCCCGGCGCGGCCGTCCGCGAGCGGGCCCGCGCGAGCCGCCCATCCTGGCCGTGCGGCCGGGGTGACACGGTCGCGTCGTGCCCTTGGTGTATCCTTGCCTACTCCGTGACCGCGCGCCCCGGCATGACCCGGGCGCACCACCATGAACGATTCGTATCCCAGTCGTAAGTCAACCGACAAACCGCAAGAAAAGCGCTCGCTGCTCGAGCGCCTGACCGACTTCATCTCGCCCGAGCCCGAATCCCGCGGCGAGCTGCTGGAAATCCTCCAGGACGCCCACGAACGCAACCTGATCGACGCCGATTCGCTGTCGATGATCGAAGGCGTGTTCCAGGTATCCGATCTGTGCGCCCGCGACATCATGGTGCCGCGCGCGCAGATGGACGCGATCAACATCGCCGACAAGCCCGAGGATTTCATCCCGTTCGTCCTCGAAAAGGCGCACTCGCGCTACCCCGTGTACGAGGAGAACCGCGACAACGTGATCGGCGTGCTGCTCGCGAAGGACCTGCTGCGCTTCTACGCCGAGGAAGAGTTCGACGTGCGCGGGATGCTGCGCCCGGCCGTGTTCATTCCGGAATCGAAGCGCCTGAACGTGCTGCTGCACGACTTCCGCGTGAACCGCAACCACCTGGCGATCGTCGTCGACGAATACGGCGGCGTCGCGGGCCTGATCACGATCGAGGACGTGCTCGAACAGATCGTCGGCGACATCGAGGACGAATACGACTTCGACGAGGAAGCCGGCAACATCATCGCGGGGCCGGACGGCCGCTACCGCGTGCGTGCGCTCACCGAGATCGAACAGTTCAACGAGGTGTTCGGCACCGATTTCCCCGACGACGAAGTCGACACGATCGGCGGGCTGATCACCCATCATTTCGGACGCGTGCCGCACCGCGGCGAGAAGCTGCAGCTCGGCAACCTCGCGTTCGAAATCCAGCGCGGCGATGCGCGCCAGGTTCATGTGCTGCTGGTGCGCCGCAACCCGCTCGCCAGCCGTCGCGCCGAAACCTCGCACGAAGACTGACCGTTCCGCGCCAGCCGCGCCTCCTTCAACCGCTCGCCCACTTCCGCTTCACATGGACGATCCGATCCCGTCCCGCCCGGCTGGCGGCCTTCTCGCGCCGGCCCCCGGCCGCGCGCTGCCGCGCTGGCATTATCCGGCCGCGCTGCTCGCCGGCGCCGCCAATACGCTCAGCTTCGCGCCCACGCCGCACGGCGGCTGGCTGCAGCTCGTCGTATTCGTCTGGTTTTTCGCACAGCTGACGCGCACGTCGAGCTGGCGCGGTGCCGCGCTCACCGGCGGCGCGTTCGGCTTCGGCAACTTCATCAGCGGCGTCTGGTGGCTCTACATCAGCATGCACGTGTACGGCGAGATGGCCGCGCCGCTCGCGGGCGGCGCGCTCGTGCTGTTCTCGCTGTACCTGTCGCTATACCCGGCATTCTCGGCCGGGCTGTGGTCGTTCTGCGCGGGCCATGCGTGGCATCGCCGCGCGCCCGACCCGCGGCCGTTCTCGCCGACCTGGCACGGCGCGTTTGCGTTCGCGAGCGCGTGGGCGCTCGGCGAATGGCTGCGCGGCACCGTGTTCACCGGCTTTCCGTGGCTCGGCAGCGGCTACCCGCAGGTCGACGGCCCGTTCGCCGGCTTTGCGCCGGTGGTCGGCGTGTACGGGATCGCGTGGGTGCTCGCGCTGTTCGCCGCACTGGTCGTGCAGGCGCTCGTCGCCGCGCGTCCGTCGCCCGTGCGTGACAACGGAGCCGGTGCATCCGGCGGCAACGCCCGCGTGCGCGTCGCCGCGCCGGCCGGCATCGCCGTCGCGCTCGTCGCGGCCGGCCTCGGACTGTCGCAGGTCACCTGGACCGTGCCCGCGAACGCGCCGCTCACCGTGCGGCTGCTGCAGGGCAACGTGAAGCAGGACATCAAGTTCGAGCAGGAAGGCATCGACGCAGCGATCAAGATGTATCAGCAGATGATCGTCGAGAAGCCGGCCGACCTGATCGTCACGCCCGAGACCGCGATCGCGGTGATGATCCAGGAGCTGCCCGAGCCGTTCGCGGTCGCGATCCGCAAGTTCAGCGACACGACCGGCTCGGCCGTGCTGTTCGGCGCGGTCGGCGCGTCGGTGACCGAGGACGGCCACTACGTCGACTACACGAACAGCCTGTACGGCGTGACGCCGAACTCGCGCGACATCTATCACTACGACAAGCACCACCTCGTGCCCTTCGGCGAGTTCATTCCGTGGGGCTTCCGGTGGTTCGTCGACCTGATGAAGATGCCGCTCGGCGACTTCGCGCGCGGCGCGCCCGTGCAGAAGCCGTTCCTCGTGCACAACCAGCCGGTGATGGCCGACATCTGCTACGAGGACTTGTTCGGCGAGGAAATCGCCGCGACGATCCGCGACAACCCGCAGCCGCCGGGCGTGCTCGTCAACGTCACGAACCTCGCGTGGTTCGGCGACACGATCGCGCTCGACCAGCACCTGCAGATCGCCCGGATGCGCTCGCTCGAAACGGGCCGGCCGATGCTGCGCTCGACCAACACCGGGATGACGGCCGCGATCGACGCGCACGGCCGCGTGCTCGGCCAGTTGAAGCCGTTCACGATCGGCTCGCTCGACGTGCGGATCGAAGGCACGAGCGGCTTCACGCCGTACGTGACGAGCGGCAACAATATCGTGCTCGCGGTGTCGCTCGTGTTGCTCGCGTTCGGCTTCACGTTCGGGCCCGGGCTGCGGCGACGCAACGGCCGCAAGCCCGGCGACGACGAAGCGGCATGATGCAGCGGGCCGCTGCCGCGCGCGGCGGCCCGTGACCACGAACCGGCCGGCCGCTCAGGCGGGCCGGGACGATCAGTTCGATCGATCCTGTTGCGCCGGCTGCGCGGCAAGGCCGCGCAGATCGCGGCTCACTTCCTCCATCACCGGCGCCCACGCGCCGAACGTCGGCTGCCGGTACAACGTCGCGGTCGGATACCACGGGCTGTCCGCGCGATCGAGCAGCCACGGCCAGTGCGGATTCACGTCGAGCAGCACCCAGGTGCGCGCACCGAGCGCGCCGGCCAGGTGCGCGACCGACGTGCACACGGTGATCACGAGATCGAGCGCGCCGATGAACGCGGCCGTATCGTCGAAGCTCTTCAACTCGGCCGTGTAGTCGTCGATCGCAAAGCCCGCCGCGCGCGCGGCGGCGACATCCGCATCCGCACCCGGCTGCAGCGAATAGAACGCGACGCCGTCGATGCCGCGAAACGCGTCGGCATAGCGCTCGAGCCCGACGCGCCGGAACGGATTGCGCTGATGGCCCGTGCTGCCCGTCCACACGAGCCCGACCTTCAGCCGGCCATCGCCCGCGAGCCGCGCGCGCCATGCATCACGTGCGCGTGGTTCGGCCCGCAGGTAAGGCACCGACGCGGCGAGCGTCGACGCCTCCATCCCGAGCATCAGCGGCAGGCCGATCAACGGCACTTCGTAATCGAATGCCGGCAGCGCATCGATGCCGCCGCCCGCGCCGAACACGTCCGCGTGCGCGCCGAGACTGCGCTGCATCAGCGTACCGAGCGCCGGAAACGTATTCCACGCGAGCCGGCCGCCTTCGCGATGCACGCGTTCGGCGAGCGGCACGACGAAGCGGCAGAACTGCAGCACGTCGCCGAGCCCCTGCTCGCCCCACACCAGCAGCGTCTTGCCGGCGAGCGGCTCGCCCTGCCAGCGCGGGCCCGGCAGTGCCGGCCGGCGACCGCGCAACTCGCCCGCGCCGTCCCAGCGCGCCTCGTGGCCACGCCAACCGGCCGCGTGGTTGCCGCGCACCAGCTGGATGATCGCGAGATTGAAGCGGAACGACGCATCGTCGGGCGCGAGTTCGCAGGCGCGCGCCGCATGGCGCTCGGCCTCGTCCCAGCGCTGCGCCTCCTTCATCGCCATCGCGACGTTGTTCATCGCGAGCGCGTTGTCGGGCGCGAGCTCGACGAGCCGCGCGGCGCACGCGAGCGCACCGTCCAGGTCGTGCGTCGCGATCCGCGCGACGACGAGGTTGATCCATGCCTGCACGTCCTGCGGATCGTGCTGCACGGCCGCGTCGAGCAACGCGATCTCTTCCGCGCGATCGGCGCCCGACAAGCGCAGCGCGATCGCGAGGTTGTTGCGCAGCGACGGCCAGCCGGCATCGATCGCGAGCGCCGCGCGGTACGGCGCGACCGCATCCGCATGACGGCCGGCCATCTGCAGCGCATAGCCATGGTTGAAGTGTGTGGCCGCGCCCGGCTGCACGCGCACCGCGCATTCGGCGAGCGCGAGCGCGTCGGCCGTGCGCTGCCGCGCGACGAGCGCCGTCGTGAGCCGCACGAGCGCGTCGGCATCGACCGCATGCAGATGGGCGGCGGCGGCCAGCCACAGATCGTGCGCGGCGCGCTCGCCGCGCGCCTGCGCGTCGGCGGCCTGGCCGAGCAACGCGAGGAACGGCGGAAGCAGCGGAATCAGAATGTCGGTCGGTTCATCCATGCAATCGGCATCGGCAAGCGGTGACGCGGCACGCGTGGCGCGCCGCAATACGCGCATCTTACCGCCCGCGCGACGCGCCGCGGCAGGGGCGCCGCGCGCGTGCGCGCAGGCCGCGGGAGCGGTGCGGCGATGCCCGCATCGGCCTTCCGGCCGCATCCGGTCGCCGATCCGGTAAAATTACGCGTTTCAGCACACTAACAAGCCGCGCCGCCGCGCGAGCCGACCCTCCGGGCCCGCCCGGAGCGCCGTCCGCAACGGAGCGCCAGCGCCACGAAGGCTCTTCATGCTTACGTTTCAGCAAATCATCCTGACGCTGCAGTCCTACTGGGACAAGCAGGGTTGCGCCCTGCTCCAGCCCATCGACATGGAAGTCGGCGCGGGCACGTCGCACGTCCACACGTTCCTGCGCGCGGTCGGCCCCGAGCCGTGGCGCGCCGCGTACGTGCAGCCGTCGCGCCGCCCGAAGGACGGCCGCTATGGCGAAAACCCGAACCGCCTGCAGCACTACTACCAGTACCAGGTCGTGCTCAAGCCGGCGCCGGAAAACATCCTCGACCTGTACCTCGGCTCGCTCGAGGCGCTCGGCTTCGACCTGAAGCAGAACGACGTGCGCTTCGTCGAGGACGACTGGGAGAACCCGACGCTCGGCGCGTGGGGCCTCGGCTGGGAAGTGTGGCTGAACGGGATGGAAGTCACGCAGTTCACGTATTTCCAGGAAGTCGGCGGGCTCGAATGCAAGCCGGTGCTCGGCGAGATCACGTACGGCCTCGAGCGCCTCGCGATGTATCTGCAGAAGGTCGAGAACGTGTACGACCTCGTGTGGACCGAGTGGGAAGAGCAAGGCCCGAACGGCCCCGAGCTGCGCCGCCTGTCGTACGGCGACGTGTACCACCAGAACGAGGTCGAGCAGTCGACCTACAACTTCGAGCACGCGAACGTCGACCTGCTGTTCACGTTCTTCAACAGCTACGAAGCGGAAGCGAAGAAGATGATCGACGCGCAGCTCGCGCTGCCCGCGTACGAACTCGTGCTGAAGGCCGGCCACACGTTCAACCTGCTCGACGCGCGCGGCGCGATCTCGGTGACCGAGCGGGCCGCGTACATCGGCCGCATCCGCGCACTGTCGCGTCTCGTCGCGCAGGCTTACTACGACTCGCGCGAGAAGCTCGGCTTCCCGATGCTCGGCAACCCGCCGGGCGTGCCGGGCCTCACCACCGACGCCCAGGACGCCGCCCAGCCGGCATGGGCGCCGCCGCTCAAGGTCGAACGCAAGATCGATCAGGTCTGACGAGACGAGATTCAATCCAACCATGACGCACAATCATCCCGCCCCCCTGCTCGTCGAACTGCTGACCGAAGAGCTGCCGCCGAAGGCCCTCGCGCGCCTCGGCGACGCATTCGCCGAAGGTCTCGCGCAACGCCTCGCGGCGCGCGACCTCGTCGAAGGCGAACTCGTGTTCGAACGCTACGCCACGCCGCGCCGCCTCGCGGTCGTCGTGCAGAACGTGCGCGCCGTCGCGCCTGACCGGCAGGTCCGCGAAAAGGTCCTGCCCGTGTCGGTCGCGCTCGACGCCGAAGGCAAGCCGACGGCCCCGCTCGCGAAGAAGCTCGCGGCGCTCGGCCACCCGAACCTGTCGATCGCCGATCTCGAGCGCGCGCAGGACGGCAAGGCCGAAGCGTTCTTCATCAATTACTCGGCGGCCGGCGCCACGCTCGCCGACGGCCTGCAGGCCGCGCTCGACGAGGCGCTCGCGAAGCTGCCGATCCCGAAATTCATGACGTACCAGCGCCCGGACGGCTCGGACGTGAAGTTCGTGCGCCCGGTGCATCGCCTGACGGTGCTGCACGACGACCGCATCGTGCCCGTCACCGCGTTCGGCGTCGACGCCGGCGACACGACGCTCGGCCACCGCTTCCTGTCCGACGGCCTGGTCGCGATCCAGCACGCCCGCGCGTACGCCGACACGCTGCGCGACAAGGGCCGCGTGATCGCGCACTTCGCCGATCGCCGCGAAACGATCCGCACGCAGCTGAACGAACATGCGAACGGCGACACGGTCGTGATGCCCGAATCGCTGCTCGACGAAGTCACGTCGCTGGTCGAATGGCCGGTCGTCTACCCGTGCCGCTTCGAGGACGAATTCCTGCAGGTGCCGCAGGAATGCCTGATCCTCACGATGCAGACGAACCAGAAGTATTTCGCGCTGACCGACGTCGCCGGCAAGCTGCGCTCGCGCTTCCTGATCGTGTCGAACATCGAGACGAAGACGCCGGGCGAGATCATCGAGGGCAACGAGCGCGTCGTGCGCCCGCGCCTCGCCGATGCGAAGTTCTTCTTCGAGCAGGACAAGAAGAAGCCGCTCGCCGACCGCGTGCCGCAACTCGCGAACGTCGTCTATCACAACAAGCTCGGTTCGGCGCTCGCCCGCGTCGAGCGCCTCGAGGCGCTGGCCGGCGAAATCGCCCCGGCGATCGGCGCCGACACCGCGCACGCGAAGCGCGCCGCGCGCCTCGCGAAGGCCGACCTGCTGACCGACATGGTCGGCGAGTTCCCGGAACTGCAGGGCACGATGGGCACGTACTACGCGCGCCACGACGGCGAAGCCGACGACGTCGCGCTCGCATGCGCCGAGCACTACCAGCCGCGCTTTTCCGGCGACGCACTGCCGACCACGCCGGTGTCGACCGCCGTCGCGCTCGCCGACAAGCTCGAAACGATCGTCGGCATCTGGGGCATCGGCCTCGCGCCGACCGGCGAGAAGGATCCGTTCGCGCTGCGCCGCCACGCGCTCGGCGTGCTGCGCCTGCTGCTCGAAAAGCAGCTGCCGCTCGATCTCGTCTCGCTGCTGCGCACGGCCCATGCACGCTTTAACGGCGTGCCGGGCGTCGCCGAATCGACCGACGCGATCTTCGCGTTCTTCATGGATCGCCTGCGCGGCCTGCTGCGCGAGCGCGGCTATTCGGCCGGCGAAATCGACGCGGTGCTGAGCCTGAATCCGACGCGCATCGACGATCTCGTCGCGCGTCTCGACGCGGTGCGCGAATTCACGCGCCTCGCGGAAGCCGAAGCGCTCGCGGCCGCGAACAAGCGGATCTCGAACATCCTGAAGAAGTCGGAAGGCGGCGCGAACGGCGCGGTGCAGCCGACGCTGCTCGTCGAGGCCGCCGAGAAGGCGCTGCACGAACAGCTCGCGGCCGTCACGCCGCACGTGCAGTCGCAGCTCGAGGCGCGTGCATACACGGGCGCGCTGTCGGCGCTCGCCGCGCTGCGCGCGCCGGTCGACACGTTCTTCAACGACGTGATGGTCAACGCGGAAGATCCGGCCCTGCGCGCGAACCGTCTCGCGCTGCTGTCCGCGCTGCACCAGCAGATGAACTGCGTCGCCGACATCTCGAAGCTCGCCGCATAAGGGCCGCCCGATGCCGACCAGCCCCAACCGCAAGCTCGTCGTCCTCGACCGGGACGGCGTGATCAACGTCGATTCGGACGCGTTCATCAAGACGCCCGACGAATGGATCGCGCTGCCCGGCAGCTTCGAGGCGATCGCCCGGCTCAACCACGCGGGCTACCGCGTGGTCGTCGCGACCAACCAGTCCGGCATCGGTCGCGGGCTGTTCGACATGGCCGCGCTCAACGAGATGCACCTGAAAATGCATCGCGCGGCGGCCGCGGTCGGCGCGCGCATCGATGCGGTGTTCTTCTGCCCGCATACGGCCGAGGATCATTGCGACTGCCGCAAGCCGAAACCCGGCATGATGCAGATGATCGCCGAGCGCTTCGAGATCGATCCCGATCACACGCCGGTCGTCGGCGATTCGCTGCGCGACCTGCAGGCCGGCGTCGCGGTCGGCTTCCAGCCGCACCTCGTGCTGACCGGCAAGGGCAAGAAAACGCTCGCCGCGGGCAATCTGCCGCCCGGCACGAAGGTCCACGACGACCTGCGCGCGTTTGCGCTCGATTTTCTTTCACACGAACACGAGTGATGCGGCTGCCGCGCGCATCCTCCCCAACGCCAGACTCACGCCGATGCGCTTCGTCCGCTCCCTGCTGCTGCTGATCTACTTCATCCTGTACACGGTGCCGTACGCCACCGCGTGCTTCATCGCGTTTCCGTTCATGCGCCCCGACGCGCGCTACTGGATGGCGGCCGGCTGGTGCAAGTCGACGCTGTGGGTCGTGCGCTGGCTGAACGGCATCCGCTACCGGATCGAAGGGATGGAAAACCTGCCCGACGGCCCGGCCGTGCTGCTGTCGAAGCACCAGTCCGCGTGGGAGACGCTCGCGTTCCCGGCGCTGATGCCCAAGCCGCTCTGCTACGTGTTCAAGCGCGAGCTGCTGTACGTGCCGTTCTTCGGCTGGGCGCTCGGGCTGCTGCACATGGTCAACATCAACCGCAAGGAAGGCAAGAACGCGTTCAATTCGGTGATCCGCCAGGGCAAGAAGCGCCTGTCGGAAGGCGCATGGATGATCATGTTCCCCGAAGGCACGCGTACGCCGGTCGGCAAGCAGGGCAAGTACAAGACGGGTGGCGCGCGCTTCGCGATCGAAACCGGCACGCCGGTCGTGCCGATCGCGCACAATGCAGGGCGGGTCTGGCCGCGTAACTCGTTCACGAAATTCCCGGGCGTCGTCACGGTGTCGATCGGCAAGCCGATCGCGAGCGAAGGGCTGACGCCCGATGCATTGAACTCGCAGGTCGAAGCATGGATCGAAGCGGAAATGCGCCGCATCGATCCCGATGCGTATCGTCAGGCGGGTAACGCCGGCACACGCGATGCCGCGCGCGCCTGAAGCCCCGGATTGCAGCCGTTGCGTACGACAAAAAGAAGCGAACTGATGAAACAGCGTCCGCGGCCACGGCCTGCCGTCGTGGCCCTCGATCATCGCCAGATGGATCTGCCGCTCTTCGACGGGCCGGCCGCGGCGCCGTCGGCGCCCGCCGCCCCGCCGGCGCCGCCTGAAGTCGCACCCGCCGCACCACTCGATCCGGGCCCGGCGCCCGATCGCTCGCGCGTGCGCACGTTCGCGCTCGACAGCCGCGTGCTCGAATACCGGCTGAAGCGCTCGGCGCGCCGTACGATCGGCTTCACGATCGACGGCAGCGGGCTGTCGATCACCGCGCCGCGCTGGGTCACGCTCGCCGACATCGAAGCGGCGATCGCGGAGAAACAACGCTGGATCTTCGCGAAGCTCGCGGAGTGGAAGACGCGCACCGAGCAGCGCGCGCTGCCGCAAATCGACTGGCGCGACGGCGCGCAGCTGCCGTATCTCGGCAAGACGGTGACGATCGCGCTCGGCGCGGGCGCCGTCGCGTTCGATGCCGATGCGCTGCGGCTGTCGCTGCCGCTGCCCGTGCAGGCCGACATGCAGCAGATCAAGGATCGCGTGCAGGGCTGGCTGCAGGGCGAAGCGAAACGCATCTTCGGCGAACGCCTCGTCGTCTACGCGGAAAAGCTCGGCGTCACGTATTCGATGTATGCGCTGTCGTCGGCCGCGACGCGCTGGGGCAGTTGCTCGAGCGACGGCAAGATCCGCCTGAACTGGCGGCTGATCCATTTCCCGATGTCGATCATCGACTACGTCGTCGCGCACGAGCTGTCGCACCTGCGCGAGATGAACCACAGCCCGGCCTTCTGGCAGACCGTCGAATCGATCTTCCCCGAGTTCCGCGAAGCGCGGCATACGCTCAAGCATCATCCGCCCGAGTTGCTGCCGTCGCTTTGACGCGCGCGGCTTCGGCTCCAACGAAAAAGGGCGATGCGGATTACTCCGCATCGCCCTTTTTCGCTGCCGCGGCGCACATCGCACGCCGCGGCCCGGTTCATCCCGCGCTTACTTCTTCTGGATGAACTCGATCTTGTAGCCGTCCGGATCCTCGACGAACGCGATCACGGTCGTGCCGTGCTTCATCGGGCCTGCCTCGCGCGTGACCTTGCCGCCTTGCGCCTTGATCTTCTCGCAGGCCGCGTACGCATCGTCGACCGCTACCGCCAGATGGCCGAAGCCGTTGCCGAGATCGTAGGACGGCGTCTCCCAGTTATGGGTGAGTTCGATCACGGTGCCCGTGCTCTCGTCTTCGTAGCCGACGAACGCGAGCGTGAACTTGCCTTCCGGATAATCCTCGCGACGCAGCAGCTTCATGCCGAGCAATTCGGTGTAGAACTTGATCGAGCGGTCGAGATCGCCGACTCGCAGCATCGTATGCAGCAAACGCATGTGTTGTACTCCTGTGGGGACTTTCCAGAACCGGAAATTCTACCGGAGACGGGTGAATTTCGCCGGGGGCGCCTAGCCGGGGGCGCCTAGCCGGCGGCGCCCAGCCGGCGGCGCCCAGCTGGATGCGCCCCGCCCGGCGCACGGCCGAGGCGGCGCATCGGTTGACCCGACGCAAGCGCAACGGCAGAAAACGTCACACTCCGGCCCGCCCGACCACCGCGCCGATCGGGTAACATCCTTCCACTTCGCACCAAAAGCGGGCATGCGTCCCGCCGCCCGACCGCGACCACCCACTCTTCCCTACCCCACACTGCCGTGCGAAACCGCCGATTCGAGCGCGCCGGACGCGCCGCCCGCCTGACCTCGCCGCCGTCATACCGGACCCGCGAGGCGCGCCGATGACCGCGCTTGCCGCCGCCCCCGTGCGCCGCGCGCTCGATACGCGCGCGGTCGGCCTGATGCTGCTGCTGTGCGCGATCTGGGGCTTCCAGCAGGTCGCGATCAAGAGCACGAACGCCGCGATCGCACCGATGTTCCAGGCCGGGCTGCGCTCGGTGATCGCGGCGGTACTGCTATGGGGCTGGGCCCGCACGCGCGGCACGCCGCTGTTCCAGGCGGACGGCACGTTCGGCGCGGGGCTCGCCGCCGGCGCGCTGTTCGCCGGCGAATTCATCTGCGTGTTCTTCGGACTGACGCTGACGAGCGCGTCGCACATGGCGATCTTCCTGTACACGGCGCCGTGCTTCACCGCGCTCGGCCTGCACCTGTTCGCCCCGGGCGAGCGGCTGCAGCGCACGCAATGGGCCGGTGTCGGTCTCGCCTTCGCCGGCATCGCGCTCGCGTTCGCGGACGGCTTCCTGAAGCCGCGCGCGCCCGGCGCATCCGTGCTGGCCGGGCTCGCCGGCGACGCGCTCGGGATCCTCGGCGGCGCGATGTGGGCCGCGACGACGGTCGTCGTGCGCTCGACGGCGCTCGCGCGGGCCAGCGCGAGCAAGACGCTGTTCTACCAGCTCGCGGTATCGGCGGTCGTGCTGGTCGCGCTCGCCGCGCTGTCCGGCCAGATGTCGTTCGCGCACGTGACGCCGGTCGCGCTGGCGAGCCTCGCGTACCAGTCGGTGATCGTCGCGTTCGTCAGCTACCTGTCGTGGTTCTGGCTGCTGACACGCTACAGCGCGTCCCGGCTGTCCGTGTTCACGTTTCTGTCGCCGCTGTTCGGCGTCGCGTTCGGCGTGTTGCTGCTCGGCGAATCGGTCGGCTGGCGCTTCATGTCCGCGGCCGCGCTCGTGCTGACCGGCATCGCGCTCGTCAACGCGCCGCCGCGCCGGCGGGCGTGACGACCGACGCGAGATGCGCGGGCAATAAAAAAGGCCGCCGGTCAGGCAGCCTCTTCGATACAGCCGGTGGCGCGCGCGACCCGCGTCATCCGGCCTTGCGCACCGCCGCAAGCGCCTGCGCGACGCCGACGTACTCCGCCACGCTCACGTCCTCCGCACGGCGCGCGAGATCGAAGCCGAGCGCGTCGAAATCGATCGTCTCGCGGTAGTCGCCGAGCGTATTGCGCAGCATCTTGCGGCGCTGCGAGAACGCGGCGGTGACGATTTCGCCGAGCAGCACGGGATCGACGTCCGGCAGTTCGTGCGGCTCGTACGGAATCATCCGGACGATCGCCGAATCGACCTTCGGCGGCGGCTGGAACGACTCCGGCGGCACGTCGAGCATCTTTTCCATCACGTAGCGGTACTGCAGCATCACCGACAGCCGCGAAAACGCCTTCGTGCCCGGCTCCGCGACCATCCGCTCGACGACTTCGTTCTGCAGCATGAAATGCTGGTCGACGACCGCATCGGCGAACGTCATCAGATGAAACAGCAGCGGGCTGGAAATGTTGTACGGCAGGTTGCCGACGATCCGCAGCGACGGCTTGTCGCCGGGCGCCGCGAGCGAGCGGAAGTCGAATGCGAGCGCATCGCCCGCGTGCAGTTCCAGCAGCGCGCCGAAGCGTTGCTGCAGGCGCCCGATCAGGTCGCGGTCGAGCTCGACCGCGTGCAGCGGCGACTCGGGCGTCGCGAGACGCTCGATCAGCGGCTCGGTCAGCGCGCCGAGCCCGGGCCCGATCTCGACCATCCGCTGGCCGCGCGCGGGGCCGATCGTCGCGACGATCGAATCGATCACGCCGTGATCGACGAGGAAGTTCTGCCCGAAGCGCTTGCGCGCGAAATGGCCTTGGTGCTGTCTGCTGTTCGACATCGACTGAGTAAAACGAAAAATACGACGAATGGGGTAAACCGGCAGCGTCAGGCTGCGCGGCGATGGCGCGCCATCGTAACGGCCGTATCGAGCGCGGCGATCATGCTGCCCGGATCGGCGCGGCCCGTGCCGGCCAGATCGAGCGCGGTGCCGTGATCGACCGACGTGCGGATGATCGGCAGCCCGAGCGTCACGTTGATGCCCTCGCCGAACGTCGCGTACTTCAGCACGGGCAGGCCCTGGTCATGGAACATCGCCAGCACGCAATCGGCATCGGCCAGATGGCGCGGCTGGAACAGCGTGTCGGCCGGATACGGGCCGCGCGCATCGATGTGTTGCGCATGCGCACGGGCCAGCGCCGGCGAGATCACGTCGATCTCCTCGCGGCCGAGATAACCGTTCTCGCCCGCGTGCGGGTTCAGGCCCGTCACGAGGATGCGCGGCGTGGCGAGACCGAAGTCGCGCCGCAGGTCGCGATCGATGATCGCGAGCGTCTCGACGAGCCCGTCGATCGTCAGCGCGGCCGATACGTCCTTCAGCGGCAAGTGGGTGGTCGCGAGCGCGACACGTAGCGGCCGCTGGCCGGTGCCGGCCAGCATCATCACGACGCGCGGCGTATGCGTGCGCTCGGCCAGGTATTCGGTATGGCCGGTGAACGGCACGCCCGCATCGTTGATCGTGCTTTTCTGCAGCGGCGCGGTGACGATCGCGTCGTACCGGCCCGCCAGCGCGCCGTCGATCGCCGCGTCGAGCAGCCCGAGCACGTAGCGGCCGTTCGCCGCGTCGAGCTTGCCCGCCTGCGCGGGCACGGCCAGCGCGCGATGCGCGACCGACACCTGCGCGCCGCCGGCCAGCGTGGCCGGGTCGATGCCGACCGCCGCGGCCCGCGCGTCGAGCAACGCCGCATCGCCGAGCACGGTGAAATGCGCGTCGGGCCAACGCTGCGCGGCGTCACGCAGCGCCTGCACGGTCAGCTCCGGGCCGACTCCCGCGGGTTCGCCGGTCGTGATCGCGATCTGCAGCGCGGGCGTGGTCATTCGATGCTCGCTCAGTTCGCCGGGCCGACGCCGCCGATCTTGTACTGCACGTACGACGAATCGCGCAGCTCGCGCAGCCAGTCGGCGTAGGCCTGTTCGGCCTTGCGCTGGCCGATCGCCTGGCGGGCGATGTCCATCTGCTGCTGCACCGACCCTTCCGCTTCGCGGCGGTTCAGCACCTGGATCAGGTGGTAGCCGTACTCGGTACGAATCGGCTGGCTGATCTGGCCGTCCTGCAGGTTGTTCATCGCACGCTCGAATTCCGGCACGGTCTCGCCCGGGCTGATCCAGCCGAGATCGCCGCCCTGCGACGCCGACCCGTCCTGCGAGTAGGTGCGCGCGAACTTCGCGAAATCGCCGCCGGCCTCGACCTGGTTGCGGATGTCAACGAGTTGCTGGCGCGCCTGGCCTTCCGACTTGCCTTCGCCGACGCGCAGCAGGATGTGGCGCACGTGCGTCTGGACGATCTTCGGCGCCGCGGCGCTCGCGCCCTGACTCTGGCGGCGATCGACGAGGCGCACGATCTCGAAGCCGTCCGGCACGCGGATCAGCGTCGGGTTGACCTGGCCCGGGCGCAGCTTCGACGCGGCCTCGACGACGTCGGCCGGCAGCGCGCTCGGCGACTTGAAGCCGAGATCGCCGCCCTTCTTCGCGTCGTTCGCTTCGGAGTTGTTCTTCGCGAGCCGCTCGAAATCGGCGCCCGACTTCGCCTGCTGCAGCAGCGCTTCCGCCTTCTTCTGCGCGGCTTCGATGTCGGCCTGCGGCGCGTTGGTCGGCGCCTTGATGAAGATGTGCTGGAAGCGCAGGTCCTGCTGCTGCGACGCGTTCGGCCCGCGCTGGCTCGCGATGTAGTTCGCGACCTCGGCGTCCGACACCGTGATCTTGCCGTCGACCTCGCGCTCGCGCAGCTTCGACAGCGTCAGCTCGGTGCGCGCGTCGTTCGTGAAAATGCTCCAGGGCACGCCTTGCGCCTCGAGACGCGCGCGGTACTGGTCGAGCGTCATCCCGTTCGCCTGCGCGAGACGCTGCAGCGTGGCCTGCACGGTCGCGTCGTCGACACGGATCCCGTCATCCTTGGCCTTCTGCACCTGGATACGTTCGAGCACCATCTGGTTCAGCACCTGCCCGCGCAGCTGGTCGGCCGGCGGCACCGGCGCGTTCTGCTGCTGCAGCCGGCGCGCGATCAAGCCGACACGCTGGTCGAGTTCACGGCCCGTGATCACGTCGTTGTTGACGACCGCGACGACTTCGTCGGCGAGCTGCGCACCTTGCGAACCGAGCGCCTGCGCCGCGGCCGGCGCGGCGGCGAGCAGCGCGGCGGACGCGGCAAGGCTGGACACGACTGCCGCGAAACGAAGGGTTTTCTTCATTGCCACTGAAACTCCATTGAAATCGTGCTGACCGGTGCAGACATGCCGGCGTTACTCGTAGTTGCTGAAGCGGGACATCGGCGGCGGCGGCGGCGGCAACGGCGTGTAGCCCGGCACCCCGGCGCGGAACGCGGACACGAGGCCGTTGTCGACGGTCGACAGGCCCTTGAGCGTCAGCTGCATCATGAATCGCGTCGACGAGTTCTGCTGTCCCGACGTATTGATGCCGTTCGCAAATCGCTGGACCCCGACCCCGAGCGCCCAGCAGTCCGCGTCGTATTGTAAGCCGACCAGACCGTCGACCACGCGATCTCCGGCGAGGTCGTAGTTGAAACGGCCGATCGCATACAGGCGGCGCGTGAGCGGCCATTGCGCGGACACCAGGAACTGGTTGATCGGCTGGTTGTCGAGCGTGGTGTTCGCGCGCGTATAGCGGTAGCCGACGTTGATCACGCGGCGCTCGCCCGGGCTGTAGCCGAAACCGACGCTCGACTTCACGAGCTGGTTGTTGTTCTGGTTGTACTGGAACGCCGTTTCCGACATGAAGCCCGAGCCGAGCTTCAGCGCGGCGCCGACGATCAGGTCCGAGTGGCGCGCCAGCACGGCGCTCTGCCCCGGCGTCAGCGTGACGCGCTGATCGGCGAAGTAGTACTGCTGCGCGATCACGAAGCGCGCGCGCTCGTCGCCGGTGCGCGGATCGATGAAGCGCGACGTCAGGCCGGCCGTGATCCGGTTCGCATCGGCGATCCGGTCGTTACCGACGAACGTGTTCGGCTGGTAGATCTCCGCGAGGCCGAAGTCCGATTCCGCGGTGTCGAACAGCGGTGCGTTCGACTGGTCGCGATACGGCGTGTACACGTAGTACAGGCGCGGCTCGAGGGTCTGGATGAAGTCCTGGCCGAACAGGCGCACCGAACGGTCGAAGATCAGGCCCGAATCGACGCTCACGGTCGGGATCGACTCGGTGAAGCGCTTCGGGTTGTTCGGCGTGGTCGACGACAGGTAGCCCAGGTCGTACGACGCGAAGTGATACTGGACCTTCGGCACGACGAAGTAGCCGGGGCCGTACACGCCGTACGAGATGTACGGGTTGAAGACGATCCGGTCGCCCTGGGTCGCATCGGCGGTCGTGATGCGGAACCGCGAATAGTCGGCTTCCGCGCCGAAGTCGAAACCGCCGACGTTGTACTTCGTGTACTTCACGTTCAACTGCGGCTCGCGGCTGTACGGCGCGATCGACGGCGGCAGCGTCTGCCAGTGCTGGTAGCGCGCGAGCACCGACCACGGGCCGTTGTTGTACGTGAGGCCGGCTTCCTGCTGGTACAGCGTCTGCGTCCCGTTGACGAACTGGTTCGTCGACCCGAGGTCTTCCGGATACGTGTTGTCCGAGACCTTGTTGAAGTAGACGTAGCCGCCGAAACCGCCGCCGAAGTTCTGCTGGTGCTGCCAGTAGATCGCGTAGCGGTTGCGGTGCGCGAGCCGGTCATCCGGCAGGTAATTGGCCGTAAACGTGCCCGAATACGACGGCGACAGGTAGCGGAACGTCGCCTCGGTCATCACGCCGCGCCGCGAGATGATGCGCGGCGTGAGCGTCAGGTCGCGGTTCGGCGCGATGTTGAAGTAGTACGGCAGCGACAGCTCGAAGCCGTTGTTCGAGTTCATCGAGAACGTCGGCGGCAGCAGGCCGCTGCGCCGCTCGCCCGACAGCGGGAACGTCATCCACGGGCTCGCGAAGATCGGCACGCCCTGGAAGAACAGCACGCCGTTGCGCGCGGTGCCCTCGTCGGCGCCCGTATCGAAGTCGAAGCGGCTGCCCTTGATGTACCACGCGGGGTTCGTCGAGCACTGGCACGCCGTATACGTGCCGTTGACGAACACCGAGCGCTCGTTGTCGACCATGTCGACGCGCTCCGCGCTACCCGACCCGCCCGTCACGTTGAAGTGATACTTCGGCGCGGTCATGAAGCCCTGGCTCGCCTCGATCTTCATGTGCGCCTCGGGGCCCGCGAACGACATCCCGCCATTGACCACCTTGACCTGGCCGTACGCATCGGCCATGTCGGTATCCTGATCGTAGTGGATCGCGTCGGCCTTCACGACGGCGTCGCCGCGCCGCAGCTCGGCGGAGCCCTTCGCGGCGAGATCCTGCTCGGCGGTGCCGCTCGTGTGGTCGGCGATCACGAAGGCGGCCGGCTTCGCGCCGTCCTTCAGCGGATGATCCTCGAGCTGGGGTGCGAGACGCAGATCCCACGGCGAGTCGAGCGGCTGCGGCTGCGCAGCCGCGCCCGACAGCTGCGCGTACGACACGGCCGGCACGAGGCCGGGCACGGCCAGGAGCGCGAGCGCGAGCCGCCGTTTGCGCGGCGCCCCGTCACCGGGGAAAACATTCGGGAATAGCGGTTTGGGCGGCATCTATCGTTTGGCGAATCGCCCCTTGTCAACCGCGCCTGCACGGCACCTTCGCGCGCGGCGGGCCGCGCCGTCGAGCCGCGACTGCGGCTCTTCGCAAACCGGGGAGGCGATCGGGCGGACGGCGCGACAGGCGGCGGGCCTGCACGGCGGAAGCTGACGCGGGGGCGCGTCAAAAAAGTCGTGGGGTATTATATGGCAAGACGTTCCCCCCTCCGCCGAGTTTCATGACGCCCCCATCCGCCGCATCCCAGCCCGACGCCCGCCTCGAAGCGCTCACCGCGTGGCTGCACCCGCTCGCCGGGCGCTACGCCCTCGATCTGTCGACCCTCGCGCCCGCGTCGTCGGACGCCAGTTTCCGCCGCTATTTCCGGGTCGCGTCGGCCACCAGTGCCGGCGGCACGCTGATCGCCGTCGATGCGCCGCCGCCCGAGAAATGCCGCGAGTTCGTCCAGGTCGCGCAGCTGCTCGCCGCGGCCGGCGACCACGTGCCCGACGTGCTGGCTCACGATTTCGACGCAGGCTTCATGCTCGTGACCGACCTCGGCCGCACGTCGTACATCTCGGTGCTCGACCCGGCCGACCCGGCCGCCGCACGTCCGCTGATGCGCGCCGCGCTCGATGCGCTGATCCGCTTCCAGCTCACGTCGAAGCCCGACGTGCTGCCGCCGTTCGACGAAGCGTTCCTGCGCCGCGAAATGGAGCTGCTGCCCGAATGGTTCGTCGGCCGCCACCTCGGCAAGCCGGTCACCGACGCGATGCGCGGCACGCTCGAGCGCACCTTCGCGCTGCTGGTCGCGAGCGCGCACGCGCAGCCGCAAGGCTTCATGCTGCGCGACTTCATGCCGCGCAACCTGATGGTCTGCGAGCCGAATCCGGGCGTGCTCGACTTCCAGGACGCCGTGTACGGGCCGCTGACGTACGACGTCGTGTCGCTGCTGCGCGACGCGTTCATCAGCTGGGACGAGGAGTTCGAGCTCGACTGCTTCGCGTACTACTGGGAAAAGGCGAAAAAGGCCGGCCTGCCGGTCGATCCGGATTTCGGCGAGTTCTACCGCCAGCTCGAATGGATGGGGCTGCAGCGCCATATCAAGATCCTCGGCCTGTTCGCGCGCATCAACTATCGCGACGGCAAGCCGCATTACCTGAACGACCTGCCGCGCTTCCTGACCTATGCGCGCAAGGTCGCGCTGCGCTATCGCCCGCTCGTGCCGTTCGCGAAGCTGCTCGACGAGCTCGAGGGCAATGCGCCGGCCGACGTCGGCTATACATTCTGACCGTCCCCACACCCAGTCGAACATGAGCACTACCCTGACCACGGCGATGATCTTCGCCGCCGGACGCGGCGAACGGATGCGCCCGCTGACCGACACCCGCCCGAAGCCGCTGCTCGAAGCCGGCGGCAAGCCGCTGATCGTGTGGCAGATCGAGGCGCTCGCGCGGGCGGGCATCGAGACCATCGTGATCAACCACGCATGGCTCGGCGAGCAGCTCGAGGCCGCGCTCGGCGACGGTTCGCGCTGGGGCGTGCGGATCGCCTATTCGGCCGAGGGCGACGCACTGGAAACCGCCGGCGGCATCGCGCAGGCGCTGCCGCTGCTGGAGCGCGACGGGCAGCCGGCCGTGTTCGCGGCGGTCAGCGGCGACGTGTATTGCGCGTTCGACTACCGGACGCTCGCGCCGCGCGCGGCCCGGATGGCCGCGCTCGACACGCCGGCGATGCACCTCGTGATGGTGCCGAACCCGCCGTTCCACCCGGCCGGCGACTTCGCGCTCGGCGACGATGGCCGTCTGGCGCTCGACGGCGCCGCGCGCTTCACGTTCGGCAACATCGGCCTGTACGACACGCGGATGTTCCGCGACCTCGCGCCCGGCACGCGGCGCGCGCTGACGCCGTACTATCGCGCGGCGATCGAAGCCGGCCACGCGAGCGGCGAACTGTACGAAGGCATCTGGGAGAACGTCGGCACGCCCGCGCAGCTCGGCGAGCTCGACGCGCGGCTGCGCGCCGCCGCGGGCTGATCGTCTCGTGGCCGGGCGCCGGTCGTCGGGTAGCCGGCGCGGCGCCGATGGCCTGACGGGCCAATGAATGCCCGGCCGAGCCCGGATCACGTGCCCGCGGGCATCCGCCCGGTCACCCGACCGGGACGCCGCTACACCGCCCGCTACCGGACGGACGCCCACCATCCATTCCCGCCGCCCGCCGTGTCGCGCGGCGCCTGCGCGCTCACGCGGCCTCGGCCTCTTCCCCGCCAGCCGCCGCGCGCTGCTGCTGCAGCGCCCACATTTGCGCATACAACCCGTCGGCGCGCACGAGTTCGTCGTGCGTGCCGCGCTCGACGATCCGCCCGTGGTCCATCACGAGGATCTGCTGCGCGTGCACGACCGTCGACAGCCGGTGCGCGATCACGAGCGTCGTGCGATGCCGCGCGATCTGGTCGAGTTCGTGCTGGATCGCGCGTTCCGAGCGCGAATCGAGCGCCGACGTCGCTTCGTCGAACAGCAGCACCGGCGGGTCCTTCAGCAGCGTGCGCGCGATCGCGACGCGCTGCTTCTCGCCGCCCGACAGCTTCAGCCCGCGCTCGCCGACCGGCGTGTCATAGCCCTTCGGCAGACTTTCGATGAAGTCGTGGATGTGCGCGGCGCGCGCGGCCGCGACCACCTCGTCGCGGGTCGCGGTCGGTCGCCCGTACGCGATGTTGTAGTAGATCGAGTCGTTGAACAGCACGGTGTCCTGCGGCACGATCCCGATCGATGCGCGCAGCGATTCCTGCGTGACGTCGCGGATGTCCTGGCCGTCGATCCGGATCGCGCCGCCCGCCTGCCGGTCGAGATCGTAAAAACGGAACAGCAGCCGCGACAGCGTCGATTTCCCCGACCCGCTGTGGCCGACCACCGCGGTCGTCGTGCCGGCCTCGATCGTAAACGTCACGTCGTGCAGGATCGGCCGCGACGGCTCGTACGCGAAGTTCACGTGCTCGAAGCGCACCTGCGCGCCGGTCACCGCGAGCGGCGGCGCATCGGGCCGGTCGGCCACTTCCTTCGGCGCGGACAGCAGCCCGAACATCCGGTCCATGTCGGTCAGGCTCTGCTTCAGCTCGCGATAGACGACGCCGAGGAAATTCAGCGGAATGTACAGCTGCAGCATGAACGTGTTGATCAGCACGAGATCGCCGAGCGTCAGCTTGCCCGCGAGCACGCCCTGCGTCGCGCGCCACAGGATGAACACCAGCCCCGTGCCGATGATCGCCTGCTGGCCGAAGTTCAGCACCGACAGCGAGTTCTGCGAGCGGATCGCGGCCTTCCGGTAGCGCTTCAGGTTCTCGTCGTAGCGCTGCGCTTCCCATTCCTCGTTGCCGAAGTACTTGACCGTCTCGTAGTTGATCAGCGAATCGATCGCCCGCGAGTTCGCGCGCGAATCGAGCTCGTTCATCGTGCGGCGGAAATGCGTGCGCCAGTTGGTGACCTTCACGGTGAACACGATGTACGTGACGAGCGCCGCGAACGTCACGTACGCGTAGTAGGCCTCGTACTTGACGACGAAGAAGCCGAGCACGAGCCCGACCTCGACGAGCGTCGGCAGGATGCTGTACAGCGAATACGAAATCAGCTGCTGGATGCCGCGCGTGCCGCGCTCGATGTCGCGCGACATGCCGCCCGTCTGGCGTTCGAGATGAAACCGCAGCGACAGCCCGTGCAGATGCCGGAACACCTGCAGCGCGAGCTGGCGCACCGCGCTCTCGGTGACCTTCGAGAACAGGATTTCGCGCAGCTCGGTGAACAGCGACGTCGACAGCCGCACGAGCGCATACGCGACGACCAGCAGCCCGACGCCGCCCGCGAGCACGATGCCGGCCGACTGTTCGGCACGGCCGAGCGCGGTGAGCTGCTGCACGTAGGACAGGTGGTCGACGATGCGCTTCATCACGACCGGCACGCCGAGGTTCGCGACCTTCGCCCCGATCAGGCAGCCGAGCGCCAGCGCGACGCGCCATTTGTAGGTGGTCAGGTACGGCAGCAGCGACCGGATGGTCTGCCAGTCGTTGCGTGGCCCGGTCGAAGCCGGCGCGGGCTCGCCGGAAGCGGGAAATCGGCGCATGGGGGAAGGATTGCGCGGCGATGCCGGATCCGTTTTCCGACGGCCGGCTCGCGCGCTTTCTCGTACAATTTGTGAACGTTGTATTGTCGCAGAAGCCGCTTCGCGCCGCTGCCGGCGCCCTCGCCGGCCAGCCTGCGCGCGGCGGTCCATTTATTACAGGATGAAAGCCCCCGCCATGACCGATTCGACCCTCGAACTTCCGCAGAAGCAGCCCGCGCTGCGCGTCGTCCCGCAACCGCACGACGCGAACGTCCACGGCGACGTGTTCGGCGGCTGGATCATGTCGCAGGTCGACATCGCCGGCTCGATCCCCGCGAGCCAGCGCGCGAACGGCCGCGTCGCGACGGTCGCGGTCAATTCGTTCGTGTTCAAGCAGCCGGTATTCGTCGGCGATCTGCTGAGCTTCTACGCCACGATCATGCGCACCGGCAACACGTCGATCACGGTCGACGTCGAGGTATACGCGCAGCGCATGCGCCTGATGGGCGAAGTCGTGAAGGTCACCGAAGCGACGCTCACGTACGTCGCGACCGGCCCGGACCGCAAGCCGCGGCAACTGCCGCCGCTCTGACGGGCACGCGCCGCGCCGCCGCGCGGCAGATGGCCGTCAGTGCGTGGCCGTCAGCCCGAACTCCCGCATCGCGGGCAGGAAATCGTGATTCAGCGTCGGCTTGCGCGACAGCTTGACCAGCACGTAGCGCTGGAACGGCGCGAGCCGCTGCCACTGCGCGAGCGCGGGCGCCGGCAGCCCGGCCAGCGCGCTCTGCTGCACGAGCGACTCCGGCACCGTGTCGACCGCACGCCAGGCCGGCTGCTCGTCCGGCTGGAACCATGACGGCTCCAGATCGGCGTGCGTGCGCAGCATTTCGAACAGCGCATGATCGAAATTGGGCTCGATCGCGGTGTCGTCGTCGGCCGGAAAGCGCGCGAGCAGCTTGCGGTCCTCGAGCGGCAGCAGTTGCCACTGGTCGAGCGAAATCCGCAGGCCGAAGCGGTCGAGATTGAAACGCACGATCATCGGGATGTACGTGAAGTTTTCCGACGAATCGTGTTCGAAGTTGAAGAGCAACGGAGCGTCGCTGAGTCCCATGGTCGTTACCTGACGTGGCGGATGCCGGCGCGGCCGGCTTGCCTGGGGTATTTTAGAACCTCTGCGCGCGGGCGGCGGCACGATCGTCGCCGGCCGTGCTTCGAATCAACGGGAGTGCTCGTGAATCCGACCCAATCAGACGAACTTCGCGACGAACCGCGCGGCGCGATCGAGCTGCCCGTCAGCCGTACGCGCGGCGGCGCGGTCGACACCGCGCACGACTTCGTCGGCCAGGAATGGCCGGTCGCACTTGTCTTCAACGGCATCTCGCACGCGGTGATGATGTGTACGCCATGCGACCTCGAAGCGTTCGCGGTCGGCTTCGCGATCTCGGAAGGGATCGTCGCGCGCGGCAGCGACATCAAGGACATCGAGGTGATCCTGCACGCCGACGCGCCGCTGCCGCATGCGGAAGTCCATCTGGACGTGGTCCAGCAGGCGTTCGCCGCGCTGAAGGACCGGCGCCGCGCACTCGCGGGGCGCACGGGCTGCGGCGTCTGCGGCATCGAGAGCATCGACCTGCTCGACCTTGCGCCCGAACGCGTGCCCGATACCGGCTTTCTCGCGCGCCTCGCGCCCGACGCACTGGCGCGCGCCGCGCATGCGCTGCCGGCGCATCAGGCGCTCACGAAACTGACCGGCGGCCTGCACGCGGCCGCGTGGTGCGACGCAACAGGCGCGATCCGCGCGGCATTCGAGGATGTCGGCCGCCACAATGCGCTCGACAAGCTGATCGGCTCGCTCGTGCTGTCGCGCGCCGATACCACCGACGGTTTCGTGTTCCTGTCGAGCCGCGCGAGCTACGAGCTCGTACGCAAGGCCGCGCGGGTCGGCATCCCGCTGGTCGCGACCATCTCCGCGCCGTCGTCGCTCGCGATCGAGATCGCGAAGGCGGCTGGCCTGCGGCTCGTCAGCTTCTGCCGCGAAACCGGCCACGTCGACTACGGCACGGCCTGACCGCAATCAACGGATCGCGCCGGCGCTCCGCCGCCGGCGCGGCCCGCTCCGTCAGTCGAACTGACGGAAATCCGGCTTGCGCTTCTCGAAGAACGCCGTCATCGCCTCGCGCGCTTCCGGCGCGCGCAGCATCGTCGCGAAGTGGCGCGCTTCCTCGGCCATCCGCGCGGGCGTCGCCACGCCGCCCGTCTCCTTCAGCAGCGCCTTCGTCACACGCAGCGATGCCGCCGGCAATACCGCCAGCTTCGCCGCCTGCTTCGCCGCGAACGCGTCGAGTTCGGCCGCCGGCAGCACGCGGTTGACGATGCCGATCCGGTGCGCTTCCAGCGCGTCGAACGGCTCGCCCAGCAGCAGCTTCTCGGCCGCGACCTGATGGCCGGCCAGACGCGGCAGCAGCGCGCTGGATGCGGCCTCCGGGCACAGCCCGAGCTGCACAAACGGCAGCGAGAACGTCGCGGTATCGGCCGCGTAGACCAGATCGCAGTGCAGCAGCATCGTCACGCCGACGCCGACCGCGATGCCCGGCACCGCCGCCACGACCGGCTTGCTCGCGCTACTGATCCGCGCCAGGAACTGGAAGACCGACGCGGTGTCGTCCTTCGGCGGCGACTTCAGGAAATCCTCGAGATCGTTCCCCGCGCTGAAATTGCCGTCGCTGCCGCGCAGCAGGATCACGCGAACCGCCTTGTCTTCCTGCGCATCGGCGAGCGCATCGGCCATCGTCTGGTACATCGCCGCCGTCAGCGCATTCTTCTTCGCCGGGCGCGCGATCGTGATCGTCATCACGCCGTCGGCGCGTTCCACTTGAATGTCGGCCACAACCGTCTCCTTTGACTGTCTCTACCGGAATGAAAAAACGGTGCGCGAGCTCGTGGCCCGCGCACCGTCATCGCTTGTCGTCGCGTCCCGCTTACAGGCGTTCGATGATGCCCGCCGCACCCATGCCGGTGCCGACGCACATCGTGACCATCCCGTACTTCAGGTTGCGGCGGCGCAGGCCGTGCACGACGGTCGCCGCGCGGATCGCGCCGGTCGCGCCGAGCGGGTGGCCCAGCGCGATCGCGCCGCCCATCGGGTTGACCTTCGACGGATCGAGGCCGAGGTCGCGCATCACCGCCAGCGATTGCGCGGCGAACGCTTCGTTCAGCTCGATCCAGTCGAGATCGTCCTGCTTCAGGCCGGCGGCCTTCAGCGCGGCCGGAATCGCTTCCTTCGGACCGATGCCCATGATTTCCGGCGGCACGCCACGCACCGCGAAGCTCACGAAGCGCGCGAGCGGCGTCAGGTTGAATTCCTTGAGCACCTTCTCCGACACGACGAGCAGCGCGCCCGCGCCGTCCGACGTCTGCGAACTGTTGCCGGCCGTGACCGAGCCCTTGTTCGCGAATACCGTGCGCAGCTTCGCGAGGCCTTCGAGCGACGTATCCGCGCGCGGACCTTCGTCGAGCTTGATCTCGCGCGTCTTCACGTCGATTTCGCCCGTCGCGAGGTTCGGGAAACGCTCGCTGATCGTGTAGGCGGCGATCTCGTCGTTGAACTCGCCGGCCTGCTGCGCGGCGAGCGCCTTGCGGTGCGACTCGACCGAGAACGCGTCCTGGTCTTCGCGGCTCACCTTCCACTGCTCGGCGACGCGCTCGGCGGTCAGGCCCATCCCGTATGCAATGCCGAAATCTTCATTGCGATCGAAGATGTGCGGCGACATCGACGGCTTGTTGCCCATCATCGGCACCATGCTCATCGATTCGCAGCCGCCCGCGAAGATCGCGTCCGATTCGCCGACGCGGATGCGGTCGGCCGCCATCGCCAGCGCGGTGATGCCCGACGCGCAGAAGCGGTTGACCGTCACGCCGCCGACCGTCTGCGGCAGGCCGGCGAGCAGCGCGCCCATGCGCGCGACGTTCAGGCCCTGCTCCGCTTCCGGAATCGCGCAGCCGATGATCGCATCCTCGATCACCTTCGTGTCGAGGCCGGGCACCTGCGCGACCGCCGACTTGATCGCGTGGACCAGCAGCTCGTCCGGCCGCGTGTTCTTGAAGACACCGCGCGGGGCCTTGCCGATCGGCGTGCGGCTGGCGGCGACGATGTATGCGTCTTGCAGTTGTTTGCTCATTTCAGACTCCTGTCGACCCGAGCGGGCGCTTCAGCGCCGGCCCGGGCCCCATACAAAGTTATCCGCTCGCTCAGTTACGCACCGGCTTGCCGGTCTGCAACATGCCCATGATCCGTTCCTGCGTCTTCTGCGTGCCGAGCAGCTCGACGAATGCGCGACGCTCCAGCGCAAGCAGCCATTCTTCGTCGACCAGGCTGCCGGCTTCGACGTCGCCGCCGCACACGGCTTCTGCGATGCGGCTCGCGATCAGGTAGTCGTGGTCGCTGATGAAGCGGCCGTCACGCATGTTGACGAGCGATGCCTTGATCGTCGCGATCGCCGAACGGCCTGCAACCGGCACGTCCTTCGCACGCAGCGGTGCGCGGTAGCCGGTGTCGGCCAGCGCACGCGCTTCCTTCTTCGCGGTGTCGAGCAGTTCGAACACGTTGAAGACGATCGTGTCGGACGGCTTCACGTAGCCCATCGCACGGGCGTCGTGCGCGGACGCCGACACCTTCGCCATCGCCGCGTTCTCGAACGACTTCGTGACGAACTTCAGGATGTCGGTGGTCGCGTTCGCGGCCGTCGCGGCGTCTGCCGCGCGCAGCGCCGCTTCCTTCAGGCCGCCGCCCGCCGGCACGAGGCCGACGCCCACTTCGACGAGACCGATGTAGCTCTCGACGTGCACGACGCGCTTCGCGCTGTGCAACATCAGCTCGCACCCGCCGCCGAGCGCGATGCCCGACACGGCCGCGACGACCGGCACGTTCGCGTACTTCACGCGCAGCATGCCTTCCTGGAACTTCTTCACGAACGGCTCGATGCCCTTCGCGCCGCCCATCATGAACGCGGGCATCGCCTCCTCGAGATTCGCGCCGGCCGAGAACGGGCCGCCCGGCGTGCCGAGCTTCAGCGACGTCGGCTGCCAGATCACCACGCCCTTGTAGTCCTTCTCCGCGAGTTCGATCGCCTGCACGAGGCCGTCGATCACGCTCGGTCCGATCGTGTTCATCTTCGACTTGAACGACACGATCACGACGTCGTCTTCACCGGCGCGGTCGTCGACCCATGCGCGCACCGCGTCGGTCTCGAACAGCGTCTTGCCGTACGTCTTCGGATCGGCACCCGCTTCGCCGAGCAGCGGCGCACGGAACACCTGCTTGCCGTAGACCGCGAGGTCCGAGCGCGGCACGAAGCGCTTCGCGGCCGGCGCCCACGAGCCTTCGGCCGTGTGCACGCCGCCCTTCTCGGCGACCGGGCCTTCGAGCACCCACGACGGCAGCGGCACGTTCGCGAGCGCCTTGCCGGCCGCGATGTCTTCCTGCACCCACTCGGCGACCTGCTTCCAGCCGGCGGCCTGCCAGCCTTCGAACGGACCTTCGTTCCAGCCGAAGCCCCAGCGGATCGCGAGGTCGACGTCGCGCGCGTTGTCGGCGACCGACTCGAGATGCACGCCGATGTAATGGAACACGTCGCGGAAGATCGACCACAGGAACTGCGCGTGCGGATGATCCGTCTCGCGCAGCAGCTTCAGGCGTTCCGCCGGCGGACGCTTCAGGATGCGGCCGACCGTTTCGTCCGCCTTCGCGCCCGAATCGACGTAGGTGCCCGTCTTCGCGTCGAGCACCTTGATCGCCTTGCCTTCCTTCTTGTAGAAGCCGCCGCCCGTCTTCTGGCCGAGCGCGCCCTGCTTCACCAGCTCGGCGAGCACGGCAGGCGTCTGGTAGACCGGGAAGAACGGATCGTCGGCGAGGTTGTCCTGCATCGTCTTGATCACGTGCGCCATCGTGTCGAGGCCGACCACGTCCGCGGTGCGGAACGTCGCCGACTTCGCGCGGCCGAGGCGGCTGCCCGTCAGGTCGTCGACTTCGTCGAAGCGCAGGCCGAACTTCGCGGCCTCGGTGATCACCGCGAGGATCGAGAAGATGCCGACGCGGTTCGCGATGAAGTTCGGCGTGTCCTTCGCGCGGACGACGCCCTTGCCGACGACGCTCGTCAGGAAGGTCTCGAGCTGGTCGAGGATCTCCGGGCGCGTATGCGCGGTCGGGATCAGCTCGACGAGGTGCATGTAGCGCGGCGGGTTGAAGAAGTGCACGCCGCAGAAGCGCGACTTCAGCTCGTCCGAGAAACCTTCGGACAGCTTCGTGATCGACAGGCCCGACGTGTTGGTCGCGAAGATCGCGTGCGAAGCGATGTGCGGCGCGACCTTCTTGTACAGGTCGTGCTTCCAGTCCATCCGCTCGGCGATCGCCTCGATCACGACGTCGCATTCGGCCAGCTTCGCGATGTCGTCCTCGTAGTTCGCCGCTTCGAGGTACTTCGCATCGTCCTTCACGCCGAACGGCGCGGGCGACAGCTTCTTCAGGTTCTCGATCGCCTTCAGCGCGATCGCGTTTTTCGGGCCTTCCTTGGCCGGCAGGTCGAACAGCAGCACCGGCACGCGCGCGTTGATGAGATGCGCGGCGATTTGCGCGCCCATCACGCCGGCGCCCAGCACGGCGACCTTGCGAATCAGGAAATTGCTCACGGGATGTCTCCGGATAGTGTCGTGCAGCGCGAAATGTGAGGGCTGCACGGCGAAGTGAGTACCAGGAACCGTTGCGTCCGGGCGGCGCGCGGCGCGCACCGCCCTGAATCGCGTCAGAACAGCGATTCGTCGACTTCCATCAGCGTCTTCGAACCGGCGCGCGCGGCGCGGATCGTCGATGCCGTTTCAGGCAGCAGACGCGCGAAGTAGAAGCGGGCGGTGGCGAGCTTCGACTTGTAGAACGGATCGCCCGACGCTTCCTTGTCGAGTGCGAGACGCGCCATGCGCGCCCAGAAGTACGAGAACACCAGGTGGCCGACGGTGCGCAGGTACGGCACGGCGGCCGCGCCGACTTCGTCGGGGTTCTGCATCGCCTTCATGCCGATTTCCATCGTCAGCTTCTGCACCTTTTCACCGATGTCGGCGAGCGGGTTGATGAACTCGGCCATCTCCGGCTTCACGCCTTCGGCTTCCGCGAATTCGGTGACGAGCTTGCCGAACTTCTTCAGCTTCGCGCCCATGTCGCCGAGCACCTTGCGGCCCAGCAGGTCGAGCGACTGGATCGAGTTCGTGCCTTCGTAGATCATGTTGATCCGCGCGTCGCGCACGTATTGCTCCATGCCCCACTCGGAGATGAAGCCGTGGCCGCCGTAGATCTGCATCGCGTGGTTGGTCGACTCGAACGCGTTGTCGGTCAGGAACGCCTTGATGATCGGCGTGAGCAGCGCGACGAGGTCGGCCGCTTCCTTGCGCACCGCTTCGTCGGCGTGCGACAGCTCCTTGTCGATCTGCAGCGCGGACCAGTACGTGAACGCGCGCGCGCCTTCCGCGTAAGCCTTCTGCGTGAGCAGCATGCGGCGCACGTCCGGGTGCACGATGATCGGGTCGGCCGGCTTGTCCGGTGCCTTCGGGCCCGTCAGCGAACGCATTTGCAGGCGTTCCTTCGCGTACGTCAGCGAGTTCTGGTACGCGACTTCCGTGAGGCCGAGGCCCTGCATGCCGACGCCGAGGCGCGCGGCGTTCATCATCACGAACATCGCGTTCAAGCCCTTGTTCGGCTCGCCGACCATCCAGCCCTTCGCGCCGTCGAGGTTCATCACGCACGTCGAGTTGCCGTGGATGCCCATCTTGTGTTCGATCGAGCCGCACTTGATGCCGTTGCGCTCGCCCGGCTCGCCCGCAGCGTCCGGAATGAACTTCGGCACGATGAACAGCGAGATCCCCTTCGTGCCTTGCGGCGCGTCCGGCAGGCGCGCGAGCACGAGGTGGATGATGTTCTTCGACATGTCGTGCTCGCCGCTCGAGATGAAGATCTTCGTGCCGCTGATCGAGTACGAGCCGTCGCCGTTCGGTTCGGCCTTGGTGCGCAGGATGCCGAGGTCGGTGCCGCAGTGCGGCTCGGTCAGGCACATCGTGCCCGTCCATTCGCCCGACACGAGCTTCGGCAGATATTGCTGCTGCAGTTCCGGCGCGCCGTGCGCGTGCAGGCATTCGTACGCGCCGTGCGACAGGCCCGGATACATCGTCCAGGCCTGGTTCGCCGAGTTCAGCATTTCGTAGAGTGCGTTGTTCACGAACGCGGGCAGGCCCTGGCCGCCGTAGTCCGGATCGCAGCCGAGCGCCGGCCAGCCGGCCTCGACGTATTGCTGATACGCTTCCTTGAAGCCGGTCGGGGTCTTCACGACGCCGTCGCCTTCATACGTGCAGCCTTCGCGGTCGCCGACCTGGTTCAGCGGGAACAGTACCTCGGAGCAGAACTTGCCCGCTTCCTCGAGGACCTGGTTGATCGTGTCGGCGTCGAGGTCCGCATGCTTGGGCATTTGCTTGACTTCGGCTTCGACGTTCAGAAGCTCGTGCAACACGAATTGCATGTCGCGCAGCGGCGCGGCGTACTGTCCCATGACTCTCTCCAAAGGTGGGCAAAACGGCTCGAGCTCCTGGCGGGCGGGTCACGCGCCGCTAACGGCTCTCGCTCTGATACGAAACAATCGTCTTTTCCAGCGCGGCCCACGTGAGGCGCACGGCGTCCGGCGAATGCAGGAAGCGTGCATCGTGATGCAGGCCGAGCGTGAAGCTGTACAACTCGAAGAGCATCAGTTCCGGATCCGTGTCCGTGCGCAGATGCCCTTCTTCCATCGCCTGCGAAATGGCGCGCAGCAACGCGGCACGCCAGGCGGTCACGCTCGCGATCAACTGCTCGCGCACGGGGCTGTCCGGCCGGTCGTCGTACTCCACTGCGCCGCTGATGTAGATGCACCCGGTCGTCACCTCCTGGATGCGCTTCTCGATCCAGCGCGCCAGCATCGCCCGAAGACGCGGCAGACCGCGCGACTCGCGCAGGCTCGGAAAGAACACCTCGTTTTCGAAACGATGGTGGTACTCGCGGACGACCTCGACCTGCAGGTCTTCGCGCGATCCGAAGTGCGCGAACACGCCGCTCTTGCTCATCTGCATGCGCTCGGCCAGCAGGCCGATCGTCAGCCCCTCCAGCCCGTCACGGCTGGCGAGGTCCAAAGCAGCTTCAAGTATCGCGGCACGCGTCTGTTCGCCTTTTCGCATAGCTATTTCTGTAACCGTTCGGGGGTTCGAATAAAATCGAACGGCCGTACTATTATTGAGTGCGGCCGCTCGCGAAACAAGGAAATTATTAGAAACCGGTGTCTAACCGAGCCGCTATTTTGCGCGATTCCGGCGGGACCGGAGCGGCTTTTCCGCACGAACGTGCGGACAGATTTTTTGAAGCAAATACTTAGTCGGCGTCAGTCGTAACCGCCGACCGTCAGCGCCTTCATCACGACACGGTAGGTCGTGTACGCGAGCCAGTTCAGCAGCCGCTCGACGCGCGGGCGCGCCGCGTAGTGCGCGGCATCGATCTCCCGGCCTTCGGCGAACGCGGTGGCGATCGCGTCGCGCAACTGGTTCGTCACTGCATCGTAGCGCACCAGCACGACGTTCGCTTCATTGTTCAGCATCAGGCTCAGCGCGTCCAGATTCGACGAGCCGACCGTCGCCCAGTTGTCGTCGATCACGGCGACCTTGCCGTGCAGGATCGTCTTGTCGTATTCGGCGACGCGCACGCCCGCGCGCAGCAGCGTGTGATAGAGGAACGGTACGGCCGTATCGAGCGCCGCGAATTCCTTGCGGCCGATCAGCACCTGCACGTCGACGCCCCGCCGCGCCGCGCCCGTCAGCGCGCGACGCAGCTTGCGGCCCGGCATGAAATACGGATTCGCGAGCAGGATCCGCTGGCGCGCCTGGCCGATTGCCGCGAGATAGGCCTTCTCGATCGCGCGGCGGTTCACGACGTTGTCGCGCGCGACGAACGCGACGCTCGGCTCCGTCACGACCCGCAGCGCGCCGGCCTTGATCCACCGGTGGCTGCGCATCCAGCGCCGGAACATGTCCGGGAACGCTTCGCCGCCGTGCAGCCCGGCCGCGTACTGCGCGTACGGTTTGTGGCCGAACTGGATCCGGTGCCACTGCAGCTCGAACGCGGCGCGCACGTCGGACACCGCGGGCCCGGCCATCTCGACCGCGAAATCCCAGCGCGGGAACGGCAGCGTCGCGCTGCCCTGCGTGTAGTCGTCGACGATGTTGATGCCGCCGCAGAACGCAACCGCATGATCGATCACCGCGAGCTTGCGGTGCGTGCGCGAGAAGCCGAAGCGGCCGAACAGGAAACGGTTGTAGATGCAGTGCTCGACGCCGGACTCGGCCCACGTGTCGAACAGCGGCAGGCGTGCGGTGCCGATGCCGTCGGTGATCACCCGCACGCGCACGCCGCGCTGCGCCGCGCGGATCAGCGCGTCCGACACCGGGCGGCCGGCCGCGTCGTCGCAGAAGATGTAGGTTTCGAGCATCACCTGCTCGCGGGCGGCATCGATCCGATCGATCAGCGCGTGGAAGAATTCGCCGCCGGTTTCGCACAGCCGCACCGTGTTGCCGGCCGTAAACGCGAGCCGCGACGCGGAGCCGCGCTCCTGCAGAAACATCTGCCGCAATTGCGCGAAGCGCTTGCGGGTCTCCGCATTCATGCGGACGAGCCGTGCGGCGCACGCGCGAGGGCCACGCGCGCGGGCAATTGCAGGATCGCCTCGGCGTTCGACGGCGAGAAGCAGCGCGCGGCCGCCTCGCGGAACGGCAGCCACGCATGGTCGACATGCTCGCGCGGCGACAGCGTCACGTCGACGCGATGCGGCACGCACAGGCCGAACCAGTGCTCGACGTTGCGCGTGACGCCCGGCGCATAGCGATGCAGGTATTGCGGATAGATCGTGTATTCGATCCGGTGGTGCCAGTCGACGAGCGCGCTGGCCGGCACGTCCGGCGTGCCGACCGCGATGCCGGTTTCCTCGGCCACTTCGCGCGCGGCGGTGAGCGCGAGCGGCTCGTCGAGCGCGTCCTTCGAGCCGGTGACCGATTGCCAGAAATCGGGCTGGTCGGCACGCTTGATCACGAGCACATCGAGGTCGGGCGTGTAGATCACGACGAGAACGGATTCGGGGATTTTCGGCGGCTTCGTCATCTTTGTTTCATGCGGCACAGGGCCGTGCGCCGGGCCTGCGCCCGAACGTGCGGCAAGTGCTGCGACTGTACCGCAAAAAATGAAAAAGGCGCATCACTGCGCCTTTTTCATGGGCGTCGTGTGCGCGTGACCACGCACACGACCGGGGCGAGAAGCGCGTTACGCCTTCGGCTGCTCCGGCTGACGCAGACGGATGTGCAGCTCGCGCAGCTGACGCTCGTCGACCGGGCTCGGCGCCTGCGTGAGCAGATCCTGCGCACGCTGCGTCTTCGGGAACGCGATCACGTCGCGGATCGAATCGGCGCCGGCCATCATCGTGACGATGCGGTCGAGACCGAACGCGATACCGCCGTGCGGCGGCGCGCCGTACTGCAGCGCGTCCAGCAGGAAGCCGAACTTCAGTTGCGCTTCTTCCGCACCGATCTTCAGCGCGCGGAACACCTTGCTCTGCACTTCCTCGCGGTGGATACGCACCGAGCCGCCGCCGATTTCCCAGCCGTTCAGCACCATGTCGTACGCCTTCGCGAGGCAGCGGCCCGGGTCGGTCTCGAGGTACTCGAGGTGCTCGTCCTTCGGGCTCGTGAACGGATGGTGCGCGGCGACGTAGCGCGCATCTTCGTCGTCGTATTCGAACATCGGGAAGTCGACGACCCACAGCGGCTTCCAGCCGGCCTGGACGAGACCGTTCGCCTTGCCGAATTCCGAATGGCCGATCTTCAGGCGCAGCGCGCCGAGGCTATCGTTGACGACCTTCGCGCGGTCGGCCGCGAAGAAGATGATGTCGCCGTCTTCGGCGCCGGTGCGCTCGAGGATCGCCGCGATCGATGCATCGTGCAGGTTCTTGACGATCGGGCTCTGCAGGCCATCGCGGCCCTTCGCCTTCTCGTTGACCTTGATCCACGCGAGGCCCTTCGCGCCGTAGATACGCACGAATTCCGTGTAGCCGTCGATGTCGCCGCGCGACAGCTCGCCGCCCTTCGGCACGCGCAGCGCCGCAACCCGGCCGTCCTTCGCGTTGGCCGGCGTGCTGAACACCTTGAAGTCGACGTCCTTCATCGCGTCGGTCAGCTCGGTGAACTCGAGCTGCACGCGCAGGTCCGGCTTGTCCGAACCGAAACGCGCCATCGCTTCCGAGTACGGCATCACCGGGAATTTCGCGTCGAGCTCGACGTCGATCGTCGTCTTGAAGATGTGACGGATCATGTCTTCGAACAGGTCACGGATTTCCTGCTCGCCGAGGAACGACGTCTCGCAGTCGATCTGCGTGAATTCCGGCTGACGGTCCGCGCGGAGGTCTTCGTCGCGGAAGCACTTGGTGATCTGGTAGTAACGGTCGAAGTTCGCGACCATCAGCAGCTGCTTGAACAGCTGCGGCGACTGCGGCAGCGCGAAGAACTGGCCCGCGTTCACGCGCGACGGCACGAGGTAGTCGCGCGCGCCTTCCGGCGTGCTCTTCGTCAGCATCGGCGTCTCGATGTCGATGAAGCCCTGCTCGTCGAGGTACTTGCGCGCCTCGATCGCGACGCGGTAGCGCAGGCGCAGGTTGTGCTGCATCTGCGGGCGGCGCAGGTCGAGCACGCGGTGCGTGAGACGCGTCGTTTCCGACAGGTTGTCGTCGTCGAGCTGGAACGGCGGCGTGACCGACGCGTTCAGCACGTTCAGTTCGTGGCACAGCACTTCGATCTTGCCGCTCTTCAGGCCGGCGTTGACCGTGCCTTCCGGACGGTTGCGCACGAGGCCCTTGATCTGCACGCAGAACTCGTTGCGCACGCCTTCGGCGGTCGCGAACATCTCGGCGCGATCCGGGTCGCACACCACTTGCACGAGGCCTTCACGATCGCGCAGGTCGATGAAGATCACACCGCCGTGATCGCGGCGGCGCTGCACCCAGCCGCACAGCGACACGGTTTGGCCCAGCAGGTGTTCGGTCACGAGACCGCAGTATTCAGTACGCATCGACATGATGTTTGCTTTCGTTCGGTTTGATCAACGGGCGCCGCAACGCGCGGCCCGGGCGATGATTCTTTACTTACAGCGGCGGCTCGACGGGACGGCGGGCGGGCGCCGGAGCCGGCGCCGAAGGCGCCACGACGCCCATCGAGACGATGTACTTGAGCGCGGCATCGACCGACATGTCGAGTTCGATGACTTCGCTCTTCGGCAGCATCAGGAAGAAGCCCGACGTCGGGTTCGGCGTCGTGGGCACGTACACGCTCACGTACTCTTCCGTCAGATGGTTGACCACGTCGCCGCCGGGCGTGCCGGTCAGAAACGCGATCGTATACGAGCCGCGGCGCGGGTATTCGATCAGCAGCGCCTTGCGGAACGCATTGCCGCTGCTCGACAGCAGCGTGTCGGACACCTGCTTGACGCTCGTGTAGATCGGCCCGACGACCGGGATGTGACGCACGACCGCGTTCCACCACGTGACGAGCTTCTGGCCGATGAAGTTCTGCGTGGCCAGCCCGACGACGAAGATGAACGCGAGCGTCAGCACCGCGCCGATCCCCGGCAGATGGAAGCCGAGCATCCGCTCGGGCTGCCACGATTCGGGCAGCAGGAGCAGCGTCTGGTCCATCGTGCCGATGATGAGGCCGAGCACCCACAGCGTGATCGCGAGCGGGACGAGAACCAGCAGGCCGGTCAGGAACACCGTTTTCAGGGTCGTCTTTTTCATCATCTGCCGTCAATGAACCGCGCCGGCGGCGCGGGTTGGTCGCGACCCGGACGGGCCGCGACGGTCAACTACCGGCGGCGGGCGCTGCGGCCGGAGCCGGCGCGGCGCTCGTCGTCGAGGTACTGCCCGAACTGCTCGCCGCAGCCGGCGCGGCCGCGGCGGGTGCGGCTTCAGCCGCCGGTGCGGCCGGCGCCGCGTCGCCCGACGCCGTCGCCGGCGCGCTGGTGCCGCCCGAGCCGCCGCGGAAATCGGTGACATACCACCCCGAGCCCTTCAGCTGGAAACCGGCGGCGGTCACCTGTTTGCGAAAAGCATCCTTCCCGCATTCAGGGCATTGCGACAGCGGCGCGTCGCTCATCTTCTGGAGCACGTCCTTCGCGAAACCGCACGCTTCGCATCGATAGGCGTAGATCGGCATGATATTTTTCCCGCAGAAACTGGAAACGGCTTGCAAAACCTTGAATTATAGCCGAAACCCTGGCGCGCTCCGGCAATGGCCGCGACGCCCGTGCCTCAGCGGCGACGCCACGTGAGCCAGCGCTCGTGCCCGTCGAACACGGCCAGCGAATCGGTCACGGGCAAATCCTCGACCAGCTCGAAGTGCGGCGCGAGCAGCGCATCGAGTTCCGCGCGCTCGATCCCGAACGGCGGCCCCTTCGGTTTCGCCACCACGAAGAAATAGCCGGCCAGCAATCCGCCCGCGGGCAGCAGCTCGGCCATCCGCGCCGCATAATCGGCACGCAGGCTCGGCGGCAACGCGCACAGGAACGCACGCTCGTACACCCACTGCACGTCGAACGGCGGCCGGTACTGGAAAAAATCGGCCTGCTCGACGACGTCCGCATGCGCGCCGAGCTGCGCCTTCGCCGCAGCGACCGCCTGCGCGGCGAAATCGATCGCCCGCACCGGCCAGCCGGCCTGCGCGAGCCAGCCGGCCTCCTGCGCGCTGCCGCAGCCGGGAATCAGCACCGCGCGCGGCGCCAGCCGCTGCGCGAACACGCGAAAGCCGTCCGGCACGCCGCCGAATTCCCACGGCGTCACGCCGCGCTCGAAGCGCTCGTTCCAGAACGACGCGCTGCCCGGGTCGCGTGTCGCGAAATCGGTGGCCGACGGTGCGGCCGGTTGCTTCGGATCGGACATCGCCGTGCTCCTTTCGATCAAGCGCCGTACGCGAGCGCGAGCAGCACGCGCGCGACGAGCGCCCCGACGCCGACGGCCAGGCCGAAGATCAGCAACGCCTGCAGCAGCCGGTTCGTCCGCTTCTGCTCGACGAGGACCTGACGCATCAGTTCCTCGCTCGCGGCGCGCGGCGCATCGTGGCGCGCGGCCAGCGCATGGTGGATGAGGCGCGGCAGTTGCGGCAGCGTCTTGCTCCACTGCGGCGCCTCGACCTTGAACCGCTCGTACCAGCCGCGCAGGCCGATCTGCTCGGTCATCCAGCGCTCGAGATACGGCTTCGCGGTCTTCCACAGGTCGAGTTCGGGATCGAGCGAGCGGCCGAGCCCTTCGACGTTCAGCATCGTCTTCTGCAGCAGCACGAGCTGCGGCTGGATCTCGACGTTGAAGCGGCGCGACGTCGAGAACAGGCGCATCAGCACCTGGCCGAGCGAGATGTCCTTCAGCGCGCGGTCGAAATACGGCTCGCACACCGCGCGGATCGCGCTTTCGAGCTCCTCGACGCGCGTCTCGGGCGGCACCCAGCCCGATTCGAGGTGGAGCGTCGCGACACGGTGGTAGTCGCGCTTGAAGAACGCGAGGAAGTTCTGCGCGAGGTAGTTCTTGTCGAAATCGGACAGCGCGCCGACGATCCCGAAATCGAGCGCGATATAGCGGCCGAACGTGTTCGGATCGAGGCTCACCTGGATGTTGCCGGGGTGCATGTCCGCGTGGAAGAAGCCGTCGCGGAACACCTGCGTGAAGAAGATCTCGACGCCTTCGCGCGCGAGCTTCTTGATGTCGACGCCGGCCGAGCGCAGCGTCTCGACCTGGCTGATCGGCACGCCGGTCATGCGCTCCATCACGAGCACCTGCGACGTCGAGAAATCCCAGAACATCTCGGGCACGAGCAGCAGGTCGAGGCCCGCGAAGTTGCGGCGCAGCTGGCTGCCGTTGGCGGCCTCGCGCATCAGGTCGAGCTCGTCGTGCAGGTACTTGTCGAATTCGGCGACGACCTCGCGTGGCTTCAGGCGCCGGCCGTCGGCCCACATGCGTTCGGTCCACGTCGCGATGTCGCGCATCAGCGCGAGGTCGGAATCGATCACCGGCAGCATGTTCGGCCGCAGCACCTTGACGGCGACGGCCTTGCCCGCGTGCACGCCCTGCTTCAGCTTCGCGAAATGCACCTGCGCGATCGACGCGCTCGCGATCGGCTCGCGCTCGAATTCGTCGAACAGCTCGTCGACCGGCGCGCCGAGCGACTTCTCGATGATCGCGATCGCGACGGCCGAATCGAACGGCGGCACCTGGTCCTGCAGCTTCGCGAGTTCGTTCGCGAAATCGACCGACAGCAGGTCGCGGCGCGTCGACAGCACCTGGCCGAACTTCACGAAGATCGGGCCCAGGCTTTCGAGCGCGTGACGCAACCGCACGGCCGGCGGATCGGAGAAGCGGCGACCGATCGTCGTGATCCGCAGCAGCAGCTTCACCCGCCGGTCGTCGATCCGGGACAGCATCACTTCGTCGAGACCAAAGCGGATGACGGTGTAGACAATCTTGATGAAACGGAAAATGCGCATGCCCTGCGGCCCTCAGTGCGCGCCGCGCGGGCCGGAGCCCGTGCGCGCGCAGATTTTTTGTTCGAGTCGCTCGACCCGCTTTTCGACCCGCGCGAGCGCATCGCGTGCGCGCGCCAGCTCGGCATCGAAGCCGCCGAGCGACGCGCGCCGGACGACCTGCGGGTTCTCGTCGAGCCAGTATTCGGCGACGGAATCGAGCACGTTGCGGCCGGTGCGGCGCGCGCGCGCGCCGGCGTCGCGCACGACCGTCGCGATCCGGTACGCCGCCGCGTCGCCGACCAGCTTCGCGAGATCTTCTTCCGGTTCCCAGCGCAGGTGCTCGGCCAGCTTCGCGATCTGCGTCGCGAATTCCGCGTCGCCTTCGATCTTCACGTGCTTCATCACGGCCGCCTGGCCGCCCTGCAGGAACGCGGCGACCGTGTCGCCGGCGAGCGCGATCGACACGTCGACCTGTTGCGCATCGTGCGCGTCGACGGCCGACAGATAACCGTCGGGCTGCACCAGCAGCGTGAGCGTGACGGGAGGCACGTCGATCTGGGCAGTCTTGCCCGCATAGGGAATCAGGCGGTCGCGTGCCCACGATTCGCGCGCGAGCAGGTGATTGACGGCAGCAGCAAAAGGCTTGGCGGCAAAGGTCATCGGGCTGGGAAAGAAAAAACCCGCGCAGGCCGGGCGCCCACGCGGGTTTCTATTGTAACGTCGGATCGATGGCGGACCGTGCCTGACCGTACACCCGGGCGGCAAGCGGTCGCAGTGGGGCGGCCGTCGCCCGGGTGCCCGGCGGCGCGGGCCGCCGGCCACGCTCAGTGCGTGTTGATCTGCTGGATACCCGCGAGCAGCCAGCCCTGGCTGCCCGACTTCGACAGGTTCCACACCTCGTCGAACGGCGCCGCCGACGTATTCGCCGATTCGCGGATCAGGCCGTGGAAGCGCACGCTCGCCGACTGCTCGATGCCGCGATCCTCGATCGCGACCAGTTCCGCGTCGAGCTGTACGACGTCGGTCTGGTTCGCGTCGTTGCCGCGCGAATCGAGGTCGATCTTGATCTCGGCGAACATTTCGGGCGTCGTGAACTCGCGGATGTCGGCCAGGTTGCCCTGGTCCCACGCGGCCTGCAGGCGCACGAAATAGACTTTCGCGCTGCGCAGGAACGCTTCGGTGTCGAAGCCGGCCGGCACCTGCAGGGGCGCCGCTGCCGCCGCAGCCGCGCCGGCGGCCGCCGCACCGCCGCCGAACACGCCCTGCGCTTCGTTCGCATAGCTGCTGCCGCTGCCCGCGTAGTTGCTGCCGGCATTGCCTTGCTGGAACGACGGGCTTTGCGAGTAGCCGCCCGACGATGATGCGGCGCCACCAACCGAATACGCCGGCTCCTGCGGGCGACGGCGGTTCATGAACTTGCGGATCAGCCAGATGCCGACCATGGCGAGCAACGCAATCACGATGACGTTCGCCATCATGCTCGCGAATGCGCCGCCGAGACCGAAGTGCGACAGCAGCGCCGCGATACCGAGACCGGCCGCGAGGCCGGCGATCGGCCCGAGCCAGCGCGAGCGGTTGGGCTGCGCGGCCGGCGTGGGGGCAGCCGGGTTCGTGCGCTGCGCCTGCGACGGCGCGGCCTGCTGCATCGGCTGCTGCGCAGGCGGCGTGGCCTGGCGCTGCGTGACGGTGGAATTCTGGCGGCCGATGCTGCGCCCGCCGCCCATGCGCTTCGCTTCAGCGTCGAGCGATGCGAACGTGCCGGCCGTGAGCAGGCCGACCATCAGCAGCGTGCCGACCCGTCGAGCCCACGGCTTCGACGGCTTGCTACGGTTGAACAACGAACGCGATTCAGACATCAGCTTCTCCGAATGTAAGACAAATGTAGGGAAAGAACCCCTTAGTACTTGGTCCCTAGGTGTAAAGCTACCACGCCACCTGACAAATTGTAATATTTGACGGCGTCGAGGCCCGCTTGTTCCATCATCGTCTTCAGCGTGTCCTGATCGGGGTGCATCCGGATAGATTCAGCAAGATACCGATAACTTTCGGCATCTTTCGCGAACTTGTCGCCAAGCCACGGTAATACTTTGAAAGAATACAGATCGTACGCTTTTTTCAGCGGATCCCAGACTTTCGAGAATTCCAGCACCATCACGCGACCGCCGGGCTTCGTCACGCGGCGCATCTCGGCCAGCGCGGCATCCTTGTGCGTCATGTTGCGCAGCCCGAACGCGACCGTGACCACGTCGAAGTAGTTGTCCGGGAAGGGAATTTTCTCGGCGTCGCACAGCAGCGACGGCGTCACGACGCCCTTGTCGAGCAGCCGGTCGCGGCCCACGCGCAGCATCGATTCGTTGATGTCGGTATGCCAGACCTCGCCCGTCGGCCCGGCCGCCTTCGCGAACGACTTCGTCAGGTCGCCGGTGCCGGCCGCGATGTCGAGCACCTTGAAGCCGGGGCGCACGTTCGCCTGCGCGATCGTGAACGCCTTCCACGCGCGGTGCATGCCCGCCGACATCAGGTCGTTCATCAGATCGTAGTTGCTCGCGACCGAATGAAACACGCCCGCCACTTTCTTCGCTTTTTCGTTTTCCTCGACGCTCTCGAAGCCGAAGTGGGTTTTGCTCATCGCGTTGATCCTCAGTAAATGGCAAGACGGCGCCGAGCGGGCGCCGTCGATTTCAGTGGCAGTGGCCGTGCGGCGCGCCGGCCGCCTGCATCGGCGCGTCGCGCTCGACGCCCGCCGCCTTCAGTTTGTCGAAATAGTCACGCCACAGCGCGTCCTGCTGCGTCGCCAGCTCGTACAGCAGGTCCCACGAGTAGATCCCGGTCGAATGGCCGTCGGAGAACGTCGGCTGCAGCGCGTAGTTGCCGACGCCCTCGAGCGCGGTGATCGTCACTTCGCGCTTGCCGGTCTGCAACGTTTCCTGGCCGGGCCCGTGGCCGCGCACCTCGGCCGACGGCGAATAGACGCGCATCAGCTCGAACGGAATCCGGTAACTCTCGCCGTTCGGGTACTGCAATTCGAGCACGCGCGACACCGCGTGCACGACGACGCCGGACGGAATCGGCGTCGTGGAAGTCAAACCGCTCATGCTTGCCTCGAATCGGTCATGCGTTGAATTTCCTCGCGCACCGCATTGTGCAGCAGCGAGGCCTGCGCCGCGCGCGAACGCAGCAGCGCCTCGGACACGCTGCGCTGGCGCGGCGCCCACACGGGCTGCGGAAAATGGGCGTCGTTGGAAAAGCGCGGAATCACGTGCCAGTGCACGTGCGGCACCATGTTGCCGAGGCTCGCGAGATTCACCTTGTTCGGCTGCATCACGCGGCGCACGGCCCGCTCGACCGCGTAGACCACGCGCATCAGATGTGCCCGCTCGGGCTCGCCGAGATCGGAGAACTCGGCCACGTGCGCGGCCCAGATGACCCGGCAGAAGCCCGGATACTCGTGCTCGCCGGTGGCAAGCACGACGCGCAGCGCATCGTCCTGCCAGAGCACCTCGCCGCCGTCTTCACGGCAAAACACGCATTCCATCGTCGCTCCCATGTGGACGGGCGCCGGCATGCCGCGCCGGCGCCCGCTCATTCCCGGCCCGGTCGGGCGCTCGTCATGCCCGCATTAGACCAGCACGCGCTCGATCCCGCCATGGTTCGCGCGTGCGACATAATCGGCCATCCAGTTCTCGCCGAGCACCTGACGCGCGATTTCGACCACGATGTAGTCGGCTTCGAGGTTCGCGTCCTCGCTGTAGCGCGACAGGCCCTGCAGGCACGACGGGCAGCTCGTCAGGATCTTCACGTCCGGGCCGTTCGCGGCCGCGGCGGCCGGCGCCGGCGCGTCGCCCGCGACCACCGGAATCGCGCGCAGCTTCGCGGCGCCCTTGCGGATCTCTTCCTCCTTGCGGAAGCGGACCTGCGTCGAGATGTCCGGCCGCGTGACCGCCAGCGTGCCCGATTCGCCGCAGCAGCGATCGTTCTTCTCGATCTTGTAGCCGTCCTTCTCGGCGCCCATCAGCTCGTTGACGAGCTTCACCGGGTCGATCGTCTTGATCGGCGTGTGGCACGGGTCGTGATACATGTAGCGCGTGCCCGTCACGCCGTCGAGCTTCATCCCCTTCTCGAGCAGGAACTCGTGGATGTCGATGATCCGGCAGCCCGGGAAGATCTTGTCGAATTCGTAACCCGCGAGCTGGTCGTAGCAGGTGCCGCACGACACGACGACCGTCTTGATGTCGAGGTAGTTCAGCGTGTTCGCGACGCGGTGGAACAGCACGCGGTTGTCCGTGACGATCTTCTCGGCCTTGTCGTACTGGCCCGAACCGCGCTGCGGATAGCCGCAGCACAGGTAGCCCGGCGGCAGCACCGTCTGCACGCCCGCTTCCCACAGCATCGCCTGCGTGGCCAGCCCGACCTGCGAGAACAGGCGCTCGGAGCCGCAGCCCGGGAAGTAGAACACCGCCTCCGAATCGACGGTCGTCGACTTCGGGTTGCGGATGATCGGCACGATCTTGTTGTCCTCGATGTCCAGCAGCGCGCGCGCCGTCTTCTTCGGCAGGTTGCCCGGCATCTTCTTGTTGACGAAGTGGATCACCTGCTCGACCACCGGCGGCTTGCCGGTCGTCGCGGGCGGGTGCTGCGTCTGCTTCGTCACGACCTTCTTCAGCATGTCGTTCGCGAAGCGCTGCACCTTGTAGCCGACGCCCATCATCACGCCGCGCGCGACGTTGATCGTCTGCGGATTGGTCGCGTTCAGGAAGAACATGCCCGCCGCGTTGCCGGCGTTGAACTTCTTCTTGCCCATCTTGCGCAACAGGTTGCGCATGTTCATCGTGACGTCGCCGAAATCGATCTTCACCGGGCACGGCGTCGCGCACTTGTGGCACACCGTGCAGTGGTCGGCCACGTCGTTGAACTCGTCCCAGTGCTTGATCGACACGCCGCGGCGCGTCTGTTCTTCGTACAGGAACGCCTCGACTAAGAGCGACGTCGCGAGGATCTTGTTGCGCGGGCTGTACAGCAGGTTCGCGCGCGGCACGTGGGTCGCGCACACCGGCTTGCACTTGCCGCAGCGCAGGCAGTCCTTCACCGAATCGGCGATCGCGCCGATGTCGGACTGCTGCATGATCAGCGATTCGTAGCCCATCAGCCCGAAGCTCGGCGTGTACGCGTTGCGCAGGTCGGCGCCGTCGAGCAGCTTGCCCTTGTTGAAGCGGCCGTTCGGGTCGACGCGCTGCTTGTACGCGCGGAATTCGGCGATCTCGTCGTCGGTCAGGAATTCGAGCTTCGTGATGCCGATCCCGTGTTCGCCGGAAATCACGCCGTCGAGCGAGCGCGCGAGCGTCATGATGCGGGCGACCGACGCGTGCGCGTCCTGCAGCATCTCGTAGTTGTCGGAGTTGACCGGGATGTTGGTGTGGACGTTGCCGTCGCCCGCGTGCATGTGCAGTGCGACGAACACGCGGCCGCGCAGCACGCGCTTGTGGATCGCCTGCGCCTCGTCGAGGATCTGCTTGAATGCGCCGCCGTTGAAGATCGCGCGCAATTCCGCGCGGATTTCCTGCTTCCACGAGATGCGGACCGTGCGGTCCTGCGTGATGTGGAACACGGTCGCGCCCGGCTGTTCGTCCGCACGATCCGCGAACTTCTCGGCGAGCGCCTCGTAGCCGAGCTGCACCAGGTAGTGCTGCGCCTCGCGCAGTGGCTGGTCGAGCCGGTCGCGCACGAATTCCCAGCGCGCACGCACGCGCTTGAGCAGTTCCAGCGCCTGCTGGACGCGATCCTCGAGCAGTTCCGCGCTCGGGATCTCGTTCGCGTCGTCGGTCTTGCCGAGCGGCAGGTTGCCGCCGCGGAAGAACGCTTCGAGCGCATCGACCAGCTGCAGCTTGTTCTTCAGCGACAGCTCGATGTTGATCCGCTCGATGCCGTCGGTGTACTCGCCCATCCGGTTCAGCGGGATGACGACGTCCTCGTTGATCTTGAACGCGTTCGTGTGCTTCGCGATCGCGGCCGTGCGGCTGCGGTCGAGCCAGAAGCGCTTGCGCGCCTCCGCGCTGACCGCGACGAAGCCTTCGCCGCTCTTGCCGTTCGCCATCCGGATCACTTCGGACGTCGCGTGCGCGACCGCGTCGGCGTCGTCGCCGACGATGTCGCCGATCAGCACCATCTTCGGGAATGCGTTGCGCTTGCTCTTGGTCGCGTAGCCGACCGCGCGCAGGTAGCGCTCGTCGAGGTGCTCGAGGCCCGCGAGGATCGCGCCGCCCTGCTTCGACGTCTCGAACAGGTAATCCTTGATCTCGACGATGCTCGGGATCGCCTCGCGCGCCTGGCCGAAGAATTCGAGGCAGACGGTGCGCGTGTGCGCGGGCATCTTGTGCAGCACCCAGCGCGCGGACGTGATGAGCCCGTCGCAGCCTTCCTTCTGCACGCCCGGCAGGCCGGCGAGGAACTTGTCGGTCACGTCCTTGCCGAGCCCTTCCTTGCGGAACCGGCGGCCTTCGATCTCGAGCATCTCGCTCTTGAGCAGCTTCTCGCCCGGCGCATACGCGCCGTCGAACCACTTCAGCTCGAAGCGCGCGACCGCGATGTCGTGGATCTTGCCCTGGTTGTGCTCGTGGCGCGTGACTTCGAGCCAGTTGCCGTCCGGGTCGACCATCCGCCACCAGGCGAGGTTGTCGAGCGCGGTGCCCCACAGCACGGCCTTCTTGCCGCCCGCGTTCATCGCGACGTTGCCGCCGATGCACGAGGCGTCGAGCGACGTCGGATCGACCGCGAACACGTAGCCGGCCGCCTCGGCCGCTTCCGTCACGCGGCGCGTGACGACGCCCGCGCCGGAGAAGATCGTCGGCACCTTGTGCGCGACGCCGGGCAGCTCGGTCAGCTCGACCGCGCCCAGTTGTTCGAGCTTTTCGGTGTTGATCACCGCGGAGAACGGCGTGAGCGGCACCGCGCCGCCCGTGTAGCCGGTGCCGCCGCCACGCGGGATCACGGTCAGGCCGAGCTCGAAGCACGCCTTGATCAGGCCGGCGATCTCGGCTTCGGTATCGGGCGTCAGCACGACAAACGGGTATTCGACGCGCCAGTCGGTCGCGTCGGTCACGTGCGACACGCGCGACAGCCCGTCGAAGCGGATGTTGTCCTTCTGCGTGCAGCGGCCGAGCGCCTTGGTCGCGCGGCGGCGCAGCTCGGCCATCTTGTCGAATTCGTCCGCGAACTCGTTGACCGCACGCTGCGCGGCGGTCTCGAGCATCTCCACGCGCGACGCGCGCTCGCGGCCCGCGTCGTCGCGATGCTCGGTGAGATCCGCGCTGCGGCGCTTGCCGATCTCGGTCAGACGGTGGTTCAGCGCCTCGATCAGCAGCGCGCGGCGCTTCGGGTTGTCGAGCAGGTCGTCCTGCAGGTACGGGTTGCGACGCACGACCCAGATGTCGCCGAGCACTTCATACAGCATCCGCGCCGAGCGGCCCGTACGGCGCTCGGCGCGCAGCTCGTCGAGCACCGACCACGCCTCTTCGCCGAGCAGGCGGATCACGATCTCGCGATCCGAGAAGGACGTGTAGTTGTAGGGAATCTCGCGCAAGCGGGGCGCGGGGTCGGCGGCGACGGCGGCGGCCGCGCCATGCGGATCGAAAACTTGTGGTGCGTTCATGTTCGGACGACTCGGAGGGCCGATACACCGTGCACGGGCGTCGGCAAGCGCGTGGGCGCAATCTTGGGGAAATCTGTTCTGTTACCAGGCGCGCGGCTGTCCTTCATGGGGCCGGAGCGGGCGACTCGCCCCTCCTGGCCGGCGACAGGGCCTGGCGGCACTCGGGATCATCAGCACGATCGCGCGCGGCGCGCATGCCGTTCGGCCGCGGGGCTGGCTGCGCGCGGCGTCGGCTTCAACGGTGCGATCCGAGGGTGCCTCTGCATCTTCCGAATCCTTGATTCAAAACGGAATTCTAACCCATGATCGGGCGGTCCGTGACACGCCGGACAGGTCGTGGGGCTATCGCCGCGAGCCGCGCCGGGCGGGGCTCGGCGCGGTTTCATGCGATCATTCGCCGTCCGTCCGGTCGGTAACCACGCGGTTAAGCCGATAAAAAGCGGCGCCCGGCGGCGTGCCTCCCCTGCCGGCACGCCCACCCGGCCGCCCGCAGCCGGCCGCCCGGCATGCCGCTTGCGTACGGGCGGACCCTTGGCGCTATCATTGACCCTTTACCGTCTGCATCCGCACTGCACGCGAGCGCCCATGGCATCCCACGATTACCTGAAGAAAATCCTCACCGCGCGCGTCTACGACGTCGCGATCGAGACGGAACTCGAACCCGCCCGCAACCTGTCGGCCCGGCTGCGCAACGCCGTTTACCTGAAGCGCGAGGACAACCAGCCGGTGTTCTCGTTCAAGCTGCGCGGCGCGTACAACAAGATGGCGCACATTCCGACGGATGCGCTCGCGCGCGGCGTGATTACGGCGTCGGCCGGCAACCACGCGCAGGGTGTCGCGTTCTCGGCGGCCCGGATGGGCATCAAGGCCGTGATCGTCGTGCCGGTCACGACGCCGCAGGTGAAGGTCGACGCGGTGCGCGCGCACGGCGGCCCGAGCGTCGAGGTGATCCAGGCGGGCGAATCGTACAGCGATGCATACGCGCACGCGGTGAAGGTCCAGCAGGAGCGCGACCTCACGTTCGTTCACCCGTTCGACGATCCGTACGTGATCGCCGGCCAGGGCACGATCGCGATGGAGATCCTGCGTCAGCACCAGGGCCCGATCCATGCGATCTTCGTGCCGATCGGCGGCGGCGGGCTCGCGTCCGGCGTCGCCGCGTACGTGAAGGCGGTGCGTCCGGAGATCAAGGTGATCGGCGTGCAGGCCGAGGACTCGTGCGCGATGAAGCAGTCGCTGGACGCGGGCGAGCGCATCGAGCTGAGCGAGGTCGGCCTGTTCGCGGACGGCACCGCGGTGAAGCTCGTCGGCGAGGAAACCTTCCGGCTGTGCCGCGAATTCCTCGACGGCGTCGTGACGGTCAACACCGACGCGCTGTGCGCGGCGATCAAGGACGTGTTCCAGGACACGCGCAGCGTGCTCGAGCCGTCGGGCGCGCTCGCGGTCGCGGGCGCGAAGCTGTACGCGGAACGCGAAGGCATCGAGAACCAGACGCTCGTCGCGGTCACGTCCGGCGCGAACATGAACTTCGACCGGATGCGCTTCGTCGCCGAGCGCGCCGAGGTCGGCGAAGCGCGCGAAGCGGTGTTCGCGGTCACGATCCCCGAGGAACGCGGCAGCTTCAAGCGCTTCTGCTCGCTGGTCGGCGATCGCAACGTCACCGAGTTCAACTACCGGATCGCCGACGAGAAGTCCGCGCACATCTTCGTCGGCGTGCAGATCCGCCGTCGCGGCGAATCGGCGGAGATCGCCGCGAACTTCGAGTCGCACGGTTTCAAGAGCGTCGACCTGACGCACGACGAGCTGTCGAAGGAGCACATCCGCTACATGGTCGGCGGCCGCTCGCCGCTCGCGCTCGACGAGCGCCTGTTCCGCTTCGAATTCCCGGAACGGCCGGGCGCGCTGATGAAGTTCCTGTCGTCGATGGCGCCGGACTGGAACATCAGCCTGTTCCACTACCGTAACCAGGGCGCGGACTACAGCTCGATCCTCGTCGGGCTGCAGGTGCCGCAGGCCGACCGCGCCGAATTCGAACGCTTCCTCGCGGCGCTCGGCTATCCGTATGTCGAAGAGAGCGCCAACCCGGCTTACCGCCTCTTCCTGTCGTAAAGGCTGCGTGCAATGAATCCCGAACAATCCCCGCTCGGCAAGGCCACCGTCTACGCGGCGCAGTACGATGCGTCGCTGCTGTTCCCGATCCCGCGCGCCGGCGCGCGCGAGCAGCTCGGCATCACGTCGGCGCTGCCGTTCTTCGGCACCGACATCTGGAACGCGTACGAACTGTCGTGGCTCAACGCGCGCGGCAAGCCGCAGGTCGCGATCGCGACGTTCTACGTGCCGGCCGAATCGCCGAACATCGTCGAATCGAAGTCGTTCAAGCTGTATCTCGGCTCGTTCGCACAGTCGAAGTTCGACTCGGTCGACGCGGTGCGCGACGTGCTGAAGCGCGACGTGTCGGCCGCGTGCGGCGCGAGCGTGTCGGTCCAGCTGGTGTCGGCGCACGATTTCCGCAAGCTGGAGATGGACGAGCTCGACGGGCTGTCGCTCGACCGGCTCGACCTCGACGCCGACGTGTACGAACCCGATCCGTCGCTACTGTCGGCGGCCGACGGCGAGGACGAAGCACCGGTCGAGGAGACGCTCGTGTCCGACCTGCTGCGCTCGAACTGCCCGGTCACGGGCCAGCCCGACTGGGGCAGCGTGCAGATCCACTATGTCGGGCCGCAGATCGACCACGCGGGGCTGCTGCGCTACATCATCTCGTTCCGCAATCACACGGGCTTTCACGAGCAGTGCGTCGAGCGGATCTTCCTCGACATCATGCACGCGTGCAAACCGGTGAAGCTCGCGGTGTACGCGCGCTATACGCGCCGCGGCGGGCTCGACATCAACCCGTTCCGCACCAACTACAACCAGCCGATGCCGGACAACGCGCGGACGGCGCGGCAGTAAATGAAGCGATGCTGGCGGGCATGTTGAAGCCCGCCAGTAGATCGATGCGCACCGTGGTGCAATCTTTCACGGCAGCGCGGCTAATAGCGCGGCGTCCCATTTCCCTTCTACGGCGGCACGATGCAACATCCCGAGCGTAATCGGTTCACGCTTGAGATCATGTGGCTTCCGAAGCACCCATCGCCGGAATAACGAATAGAGCAACCCTTCGCCTTCCATCAGAAAATATCTGTGGAAATCGAAATCACCCGTGTCGACGGCAAACCGTTCGAAAAAATGCCCGATGAAATCGTTGGCTTCGTCGCCGGTTTGACCCAGGTCTTCCCAGAGCCGAGTGTCAGCGGCGAGCGGCTTCGATGGACCGAGCCCTACCTCCGACCTGACAAACGCCTCGATTTTGTCCCAACTCACGTTTTCCATCAGAACACTCTATCCTCGCGTTTGACCAGGCTGTTGTACCTGGAGACCGTGCCGTGAACGATCGCGAACACGTCACGCGCAAGCAGCGCCCAACCCACGCCAGGAACGGCACGTCCGACGAACACGCTGAGCTTCCGGGTCAGGATAATCCGGAACGACTTGATACTCTGCAGCGTCACGGTGGGTAAAACATTCCTGTTCAACTGGTAGCGGAAAATCGATCGCGCCATCACAGATGCGACGGACGTTCCTTTCGTCGCGCCACCGAATTTCTGCCGTGTCGGCAAAATGGGCCAGCCCGCCAGAATCAGGATCACGGCTTCGACATCGTCGATCCCGACCCGTGCGCACGTCTCCTCTACGGCAACGAAAAAGAAAAGCTCGGCGGGCGTGAGATCCGAATGAACGCCGTAGCGGTATGTATGGCTCGTCATAGTGCGACTTCACGAAATCGTTGTTCGGGAAGAAGACCATACCCAGCAATCCACTTAATCTGCTCGTTCGAATTTCACGATGCCCGTCGCGAATTACGCGCCAATCACTTCCACCGCCCGCCAGACGTACGTATCGTGTCGCGCTCTCGTCGACACGATCTCATTCGAAGTGTAAAAATCGAGTGCCAACGCAACGAGGCCGGCGCACACCACTACGCCGGCCTCGTCACACAACAAATCGCCCTCGCCGCGTTACTTCGCCGGCGCCTTGTAAGCGATGCAATCGACCTCGACCTTGCAGTCGATGACCATGCTCGACTGCACGCACGCGCGCGCCGGCGGGTTCTCGCCGAAGTACGAAATGAACACCTTGTTGAACGACGCGAAATCGCGTGCGTCGTCGAGCCATACGCCGCAGCGCACGACGTGCTCGAGGCCGTAGCCGGCTTCCTTCAGGATCGCGATCACGTTCTCGATCGCCTGCTTCGACTGCGTGACGATCCCGCCTTCGACGACCTCGCCGTTCACCATCGGCGTCTGGCCCGACACGTACAGCCAGCCGTCGGCCTCGACCGCCCGTGCAAACGGCATCACCTGGCCGCCGGTGCCCTTCGCTTCGCCTACGCCATATCGCTTCATCGTTTCACTCCTCACATTTCGGTTACGGATGCACGCGCCGGCTGCTGCGGCGCGCACGGAAGATCGGAATGCGTGCGTTCAGAACGCCGCATCGGCACTGGCCGGCACGCGCTCGCCGCGCGCGACGAAACCGCCGGCGCGCTCGCCGGTCGGTTGGCCGTTTTCATAGGTCAGCACGCCGTTCACCCACACGGCGTCGATCCCGTGCGCGGGCTGCTGCGGCTTCTCGAACGTCGCGGCGTCGATCACGCTCGCCGGATCGAACAGCACCAGGTCCGCGTGATAGCCGACATGCACCTCGCCGCGCTTCGGGATGCCATAGCGACGCGCGGACAGCGACGTCATCTTGCGGATCGCCTCCTCGAGCGGCAGCAGGTTGGTGTCGCGCACGTAATGGCCGAGCACGCGCGGAAACGCGCCCCACAACCGCGGATGCGGCAGCGGATCGTTCGGCAGGCCGTCCGAGCCGACCATCGTCGCCGGATGCGACAGGATCCGGCGCACGTCGTCCTCGGACATGTTGTGGTACACGGCGCCGGCCGGACGGATGCGCTGCGCGGCTTCCTGCTCGGTCACGCCCCAGTCGGCCGCGATCGCCTTCAGCAGCTTGCCCGCGACTTCCGGGTGCGGCTCCGACCACGTGATCGTGATGTCGATGTCGCCCGTCACCTGCTTCAGGTCGAGCGTCGACGAACTGCGGCTGTACGGATAGCAGTCGCAGCCGACCGGCTGGTAGCGGCGCGCGCCTTCGAGCGACGCGAGCACCTCGGTGCTGCGCCCCCAGTTCGACGGGCCCGCGCATTTCAGGTGCGAGATCACGACCGGCACCTGCGCGTGACGGCCGACGCGATAGGCTTCGTCCATCGCGTCGAGGATCGCGTCGAACTCGGTGCGCATGTGCGTCGTGTACAGCGCACCGGAGCGGGCGAGCGGCTCGGCGAGCGCCATCACTTCCTCGGTCGGCGCCGCGAACGCGGAACCGTACGCGAGACCCGACGACAGGCCGAGCGCGCCGTTCGCGAGCGCCTCCTCGAGCTGCGCGCGCATGCCGGCGATCTCGCCGTCGGTCGCCGCGCGGTCGAGGCGGTCCATCTGGTTGTTGCGCAGCGCCGTGTGGCCGACGAGCGCCGCGACGTTCACGGCCGGGCGCGCGTCGTTCACGGCCGCGACGTAAGCGGCGAAGGTCGGGTACTGGAACGCGCCGCGCTCGCCGAGCAGGTTCATCGGGTCGGGCGGGTCGCCCGCGAGCGTCACTGGCGATGCGCTGATCCCGCAGTTGCCGACGATCACGGTCGTCACGCCCTGCGAGATCTTCGGGATCATCTCCGGCGCACGGATCACGTGCGTGTCGTCGTGGGTATGCACGTCGACGAAACCCGGCGCGAGCGCCCGGCCGTTCGCGTCGACGACGTGCTCCGCGAGCCAGTTCGACAGGTTGCCGATCGCCGCGATCAGGCCGTTGCGGATCGCGACGTCGCGCGTGACGGGCGGCGCGCCGGTGCCGTCGTACAGTTGCGCGCCGACGATCAGCGTATCGGCCGCTTCGGGATGCGAATGCATGGTCAGTCTCCTACCGGTTGACGGTCGCCGCCGCCGCGGTGCGCGTCAAGCGCGTGTTTGATGCGGCGCAGCGATTCCCGGCCCGCATCGCCGAGCCGCAATGCGACGCCGGTGACGAGCACGTCGATCGCCATCATCATCGCGTAGCGCGAGGTCGACGGCTTGTAAATGAAATCGGTTTCGAACGCGACGACCGGGATCAGGTGGTCGGCGAGCTTCGCGAGCGGCGACGCCGGCGCGGTGATCGCGATCAGCTTCGCGCCGTAGCGCTTCGCGAGCCGGCAGCTCTCGAGCAGCTCGGGCACGCGCCCGCTCACCGACAACGCGACGACGACGGTGTCGCCCGACAGCGTCGCGGCCACCATCCGCTGCAGCAGGCTGTCCTGGTAGCTCGCGACCGGCCGGCCGAAGCGCACGAGCCGGAAGCGCAGCTCGTCGGCGAGCGCGGTCGAGCCGCCGCCCTGCCCGTACACGTACGTCATCTTCGCGCCGGCGAGCAGGTCGGCCGCCGCGTCGAACGACGTGTTGCGCAACAGCTGGTGATTGTGGGCGAGCGCCACGCGGATCTCGTCGTAGACCATCGACGCGGGACTCGCGTCGTCGGCCGGCGTGTCGTCGGACGGCACCAGGAAGCGCTGGCCGACGGCCGCCGCCTGCGCGACGAGCACCTTCAGTTCGCGCACGTCGCGACAGCCGACGGCCTTCGCGAAACGCGTGACCGTCGCGACGCTGACCTCCGCGTCGCGCGCGAGCGCCCCGATGCTCGCATGCGCGGCGCGGGCCAGATCGGCGAGGATGAACGCGGCGACCTTGCGCTCGGCCTCGCGCAACTCGGGCGCGCATTCGGCGATCCGCGCGACGATGTCGAGGACCGGCGGAGCGGCCTGAGCCGGATAGGGCTCGGCGGCTGGCGGAGCGGACGGGGAAGCGGGCGTATTCATCTGCGGAAAAGGGTGCGAGGCCGGATGTTATTAAATAACATCACCGCGCCGATGCTACTTTCTGTACCATCTGCATGTCAACTTCAGTGCAATGCCTAGTGATGATGGAGCGGGATGACATGAAAGTTACAAACTATCAGGAAGCGACGATCGATCCGTTCGGCAAGGGCCTGGGCAATCTGCCGAGCGCGAGCGTGCCGCTCGGCGACGCGGGCCGGCTCGAATGGAACCTGCTCGCGGAAGACGTCAGCCTGCCGGCCGCCGTGCTTTACGAGGATCGCGTCGAGCACAACCTGAACTGGATGCAGGCGTTCGTGCAGAAATACGGCGTCAAGTTCGCGCCGCACGGCAAGACGACGATGGCGCCGCAACTGTTCCGCCGCCAGCTCGACGCCGGCGCGTGGGGCATCACGCTCGCGACCGCGCACCAGACGCAGGCCGCGTATCACGGCGGCGTGCGGCGCGTGCTGCTCGCGAACCAGCTGGTCGGCCGCCAGAACATGACGATCATCGCGGGGCTGCTGTCCGATCCCGATTTCGAGTTCTTCTGTCTCGTCGATTCCGCGGAGAGCGTCGACCAGCTCGGCCGCTTCTTCGGCGCCGCGCAGAAGTCGCTGAACGTGCTGATCGAGCTCGGCGTGCCGGGCGGCCGCGCGGGCGTGCGCGATGCCGCGCAGCGCGAGGCCGTGCTGGCCGCGATCGCGCGCTATCCGGACACGCTGAAGCTGGCCGGCATCGAGCTCTATGAAGGCGTGCTGAAAGAGGAAGGCGAGATCCGCGCGTTCCTGCAGCAGGCGGTCGCGCTCACGCGCGAGCTGGCCGAAGCCGGCCGCTTCGCGCGCACGCCGGCGATCCTGTCCGGCGCCGGTTCGGCGTGGTACGACGTGGTCGCGGAAGAATTCCGGAAGGCGTCCGACGCGGGCTTCGCGGAAGTCGTGCTGCGTCCGGGCTGCTACCTGACGCACGACGTCGGCATCTACAAGAAGGCGCAGAGTGACGTGTTCGCGCGCAACCCGATCGCCCGCTCGATGGGCGAAGGGCTGCTGCCGGCGCTGCAGCTGTGGGCATACGTGCAGTCGGTGCCGGAGCCCGATCGCGCGATCGTCGCGCTCGGCAAGCGCGACGCGGCGTTCGACGCGGGCCTGCCCGAGCCGGCGCGCCACTTCCGCCCGGGCCGCGACAGCGCGCCGCGCGACGTCGCCGCCACCGAAGGCTGGGCCGTCACCGGGATGATGGACCAGCACGCGTACCTGCAGATTCCGCCGGGCGCGGACGTGAAGGTCGGCGACATGGTCGCGTTCGACATCTCGCACCCGTGCCTGACGTTCGACAAGTGGCGCCAGGTGCTCGTGCTCGATCCGCAATTCCGCGTGACGGAAGTCGTCGAAACGTTCTTCTGACGCACGTCGCGCGCGGCGCCGCCCTGCCGCTCGCGCGCGGCGGCCGTCACGCGCGCTTCAATCTGCCGGAGTACACTGCGCTTTCGTCCTCAGGGCCCGTCGCCGCCGTCATGCACGGCGCGACCGGGCCTTCAACGCTGCTTCACTGGAGAAAGCCATGGCCGCGAAGAAGATCCTGTTCCTGACCGGCGATTTCGCCGAAGACTACGAAACGATGGTGCCGTTCCAGGCGCTGCAGGCCGTCGGCCACCACGTCGATGCAGTCTGCCCGGGCAAGCGTGCGGGCGACAAGATCAAGACCGCGATCCACGATTTCGAAGGCGACCAGACCTACACCGAGAAGCCCGGCCACCAGTTCACGTTGAATGCGGCATTCGACGACGTCGATGCGGCGCGCTACGACGCGCTCGCGATCGCGGGCGGCCGTGCGCCCGAATACCTGCGACTCGATCCGAAGGTGATCTCGCTCGTGCGCGAGTTCGCTGAGGCCGGCAAGCCGATCGCGGCGATCTGCCACGCGGCGCAACTGCTCGCGGCCGCCGACGTGATCCGCGGCAAGCGCATTTCGGCCTACCCGGCCTGCGCGCCGGAAGTGAAGCTCGCGGGCGGCGAATACGCGGACATCCCGGTCGACGCGGCCGTGACCGACGCACCGTTCGTCACCGCGCCCGCGTGGCCTGCGCATCCGGCCTGGCTCGCGCAGTTCCTCGCGTTGCTCGGCACGCGCATCGAGCTGTAAACCGTCACCTGATCAGAATGAAATGAAGCGGCGGCCGGCGGCGCTCAAGTACCGCCGGCCCCGCGCATCAACGCGCGACCGGCGTCGACCCGACGTCCGCGATCCGCGATTCCAGCATCGCGAGCGCACCCGACAGCGCATTCAGCACATCGTCCGGCAACTGCGCCATCGTCTGGTCGAGAAACGCCTTGCGGCGCGGCAGGCACGCGTCGAACGCCGCGCGGCCGGCTTCCGTCAGCGTGACGTTGGTCACGCGGTTGTCCCGTGCGTCCGATTCGCGCTCGATCCAGCCGAGCGCGTCGAGCGACTTCAACTGGCGCGTGAGCGCGCCCGGATCGATGCGCAGCACTTCGACGAGCTTCTTCTGCGACGCATGCCCGTCCATCGTGTGCAGCGCGACCATGATGCGCCAGCGCGGCATCGGCTGCCCGACGTGCGCTTCGAACGCGGTCATGAAGGCGCGATACGTGCGTCCGAATTGCTGCAAGATCGCGACGCGGTCCTGTTCTTCCATGCGCTGATTTCGTTCCGGTGAATCGTTGAGTCGTCGAATCGCTCGATCGCCTGACCGGTCAGTCGGCCGCGACGTGCGGTTCGATCTTGCGCCGCAGCGCGATCGGCGGCACGCGACGGCACTGCCACACCGACACCACGGCGACGACGGCCGCCATCGCGACCCCCAGGTGAATCGCGCCGACCAGCGATTCGCGGGCCGCTTCCAGCAGCAGCGCGCCATTATGCCCGGCACGCGTCAACTCCGCGACGAGACCGCCCTGCGCCGCGCGATCGATCAGGATCTGCGGATCGGCGAGCCGCGCGTGCCACTGCATCGCGTGGTCGGCCGACAGCGCGTTGCGTACACCGCTCGAATACATCTGGTTGACGAGCGTGCCCGTCAGCGCGGTGCCCAGCATCCCGCCGACCATCCGCAGCGACTGCAAGAGCGCCGTCGCGATGCCGAGATGCTCGCGGCCGGCCGTCTGCTGCGCGAACACGGTGAGGTTCGGCAACACGAAACCGAGCCCGATGCCGCCTGCGACCATCAGCGCCATCAGCATCCAGGCCGGCGTCGTGTGGGTCGCCACGACGATGCCCGCGCACGCGACGGCGAACAGCACGAAGCCGACGTGCAGCATTGCGTTCGGGTTGCGGATGCGCGTGACGACGCGGCCGTTCATGATGCTGCCGATCGTGATGAACACGACGAGCGGCGTGATCACGAGCCCGGCCTCCTTCGGCGACATCCCGAAGCCGCCCTGGAACAGCAGCGGCGCGTAGAACAGCAGCGAGAACATCGAGAAACCGGCGAGGATCGCGAGCACGAACAGCGCCGACAGCGCACGGTTGCCGAACATGTCGAACGGCAAAATCGGTTGCGCGCAGCGTTTCTCCCAGTGCCACAGGCCGACGCCCGCCGCGACCGAGACGACGAGCAGCAGCGACGCCCAGCTCATGACGCCGTACTTCGGCAGCCATTCGACGAACAGTTGCAGCGCACCGAGCGACAGCGCGATCAAGAGCGCGCCCGGCCAGTCGAGCCGCATCTTGCGATCGTGTTCGACGTGGCGCAGGTGCGGCAGGTAGCGCCACACGAAAATCAGCGACAGGATGCCGATCGGCAGGTTGACGTAGAACACCGAGCGCCAGCCGAACGACTGGGTCAGGAACCCGCCGAGCGACGGGCCGACCGCGTTCGCGATGCCGAACGCGGAACTCATCAGCACCTGCCAGCGCAGCCGCACGACGGAATCGGGGAACAGATCGGGAATGCACGCGAACGCGGTGCCGACCAGCATCCCGCCGCCGATTCCCTGCAGTCCGCGCGCGAGCACGAGGGTCAGCATGTCGTTGGCCATCCCGCACAGCACCGACGCGCCGGTGAACACGACGATCGACGCGATCACGAACGGCTTGCGGCCGTAATAGTCGCCGAGCCGGCCGAAGATCGGCACCGTGATCACGGAACTGAGCAGGTACGAGGTCGCGACCCACGCGTACAGGTCGAAGCCGCGGAGTTCGGCGACGATGGTCGGCAGCGCCGTGCCGACGACCGTCTGGTCCAGCGCGACCAGCATGGTGACGAACGAGATCCCGATCATCGCCAGCAGCGACTCGCGGAACGGCAGGACTTGCCCGCTCGAATGGTGGGCGGCGGTGTGAACGGCCATTTTTTGTCGATGCAACTTTTGCCGAGTCAAAGAATCTCAAAATTCTAGCATGCCGGAGTAATCTAGGCTGGCGATGGTTCAGGGCCCGCTCAGGCCAAGGAGAAAGATGGAACCGATTTCAATCACCCCCGCGACGGCGCTGTCGCCGGAGGATCGGGACGCGCTGCGGCGCGCGAAACAGGTGCTGGAAAGCCCGTCGCTGACGATGAAGCTGACGGGCGTGCTCGGCGCGCCGGTCGAGAAGATGATCGCGCGGCTGCCGGACTTCGCGACCGGCAAGATCAACGACGCGACGCAGCTCGCGCTGCGCAAGTGCCTGAACATCGCGCTGCGCACGCTCGGCAAGCCGCAGGCGCCGGACGCGGAGCCCGAGAAACCCAGCAACCTGCTGCACAAGCTCGCGGTCGCGACGACCGGCGCGGCGGGCGGCGCGTTCGGTTTCCTCGCGCTGCCGGTCGAGCTGCCGGTGACGACCACGCTGATCTTCCGCTCGGTGTGCGACATCGCGCGCAGCGAGGGTGAGGACCTGACGTCGGTCGATACGCAGTTGCAGTGCCTGGCCGTGCTCGGCATGGGCGGCAACCCGGACAAGCAGGAGGAAGACGCCGATCTCGGCTATTTCGTGCTGCGCGGCGCGCTCGCGCAGGCGATCTCGAAGGCGTCGTCGGACATCACGGCGAAAGGCATCGCCGCGCACAGCTCGGCGGCCGTGTTCAAGCTCGTGCAGACGGTGGCCTCGCGCTTCTCGGTGCAGGTGACCGAACAGATGGCCGCGAAGTCGATCCCGGCGATCGGCGCCGTGCTCGGCGCGACCGTCAACACGCTGTTCATCGACCACTTCCAGCAGATGGCGCACGGCCACTTCACCGTGCGCCGGCTCGAACGCAAGTACGGCTCGGTGGCCGTCAAGGCCGCCTATCAGGCGATCGACGCCTCGCCCACGCGCTGAACCGCGCGCTCGACCGCGACGCGGCGCAGGAACGCGGCCGCGCGGTCGAGCGCGTCGCGCGCTTCCGGCACCATCGGTGCGTACAGCTGCCACACGTGCGGCATGTCGGGCCACACCTCGATTTCGACCTGAACGCCGGCCGCCTTTGCCTTCTCGGCGACGCGGCGTGAATCGTCGAGCAGCACCTCGGTGCTGCCGGCCTGGATGTACAGCGGCGGCAGGCCCGTGAAGTCCGCGTAGAGCGGCGATGCGTACGGATTCGTCGCGGGCTCGTCGCCGAGATACAGCTTCGCCGCCTTCGGCAGCGCCGCGGCCGCGAACATCGGATCGACGCCGTCGTTGCTGCGCATCGTGCCGCCGGTGCCGGCCAGGTCGGTCCACGGCGAGAACAGGATCGCGCCGGCCGGCAGCGGCTCGCCGCGATCACGCAACGCGACGAGCGTCGCGAGCGCGAGGCCGCCGCCCGCCGAATCGCCGCCGAGCACGATCGACTCGGGCGGCGTGCCGAGCGCCAGCAGTTGCCGATAGGCGGCGAGCGCATCGTCGAGCGCGGCGGGGAAACGGTTTTCGGGCGCGAGCCGGTAGTCGAGCGAGAACGAACGGACGCCCGCGCGCTTCGTCAGGCCGAACACCAGCGGTCGGTGGGTCTTCGTCGAACAGAAGTAGTAACCGCCGCCGTGGAAATACAGCAGCGTGCGGCCGGGCCCGCGGCCCGCGCCCGTGTCGGTGCGCTCGAGCCATTCGCCGCGCAGCGGCGCGTCCCCGGCGCCATAGCACTGCCGCAGCCGGTAGCCCGACGGCGGGCGGCGCGGCACGAACATCCGCAGGTCGGTGAAGCGCCGGGCGCGCGCGGGGTCGAGCACCTCGCGCATGGTTTCCGGACGAAACTGCCAGCGCAGCAGCCAGCAGGCGAACTTGCTTTGCCAACTCATCGGACGCACTCCGTCATCGCAGTGTGACGATGGTACGTGCGAACGCTCCCGCGTCGCTCGACAGGTGCCTCTATATCAAACGCCGGCGCTCAGTTCGCCGGCATCACCTGGCCGCGGATCTCGCCGGACGGGTGTTCCTTCGTATGAATGTTGAAGTACCACTTGCCGCCCATCAGGTCGGTGACCTGCGCGTCGGTGAGCGCCTTCGAACCCTTGATCGGGCTCGCCAGCTCGTCCTTCGGAATCGGCACCTGCACGCCGGCGTTCTGGCCGACCGGCGCGGGCCCGTGGAAATGCGCGGCCGTGGCCGGCCCCGTGAGGTGTTCGTAAGTGACCGTCCACTGCAGCATGTGGGTGGCCGTGTCGTAGGTGGCGGCGACGGCGCCCGAGCCCTTGGTCGCCGTCGGCGGCACTTCGCTCGACGGCTGCAGGCTGGCGGACAGGCGCACCGTTTCGGCAGCGGCGCTGCCGGCCGCCAGCACGCCCGCGCATAACGCGACCTGGAGCAAACGCAGCTTGAGCATGGATTCTCCTTGTACGACGTGGTACGCCGCCCGGGCGGCGGCGTCACTCGTGATGGTAGTCGATCGGCGCCCGGTCCGGCAGCCTGCCGAAACCTGGAAGAGACCTTTGCAGCACGGCCCCTGAATCCGTGCACGGGCTTTCGCTACACTTCGTTTCACAGTTGCTTGTTTCCTTCGTCCGAAGGAGTCTGCGAGTATTCACGCGGCCACCCCGGCCGCGTTTTTTTTGCGTGTCTCGAACGGCAAGCGGAATGCCGCGCGCGAACGCCGCGCTTTGGCCCTGCTCATCATCAAGCAGGACGAATCATGCTTCGTCGCGCACACGTCGCGATCGAAACGCGTGTCGACCAGTACCGCAACCCGCATGTTGTCCCGATGTGCGTAATACGTTATTGCGCGCAGCCGGGTCGACACGTGTTTTCGTGCGCAGGACAATGACCGCGTGTTGTCGTGACTGGAAAGAAGTGAACCGTGCCGGCCCGTCTCCCGATGCCCTGCCCGACCCGCCCCGCCCGTGTCCGCCCGCTGGTGGCCGGTCTCTGCTCCGTCGCCGCGCTCTACGGCGCGCCCGCCGACGCACAGGAATTCGCGCTGTTCACCGGCCCGCTGTGGGGTGGCGGCCAACGCACGTATTCCTGGGCGTTCGATTACCAGGAAGGCTTGAGCCCGCATACCGCGCTCGGCTTCACGTGGTACAACGAAGGGCACATTCCGAATCATCACCGCGACGGCCAGGCAGTGCAGTTCTGGGGCCGCGTGCCGCTCGCGAACCGCCGCCTGGTGCTGTCGGCCGGCGCGGGCCCGTATCGCTACTTCGACACGGTGCCGGCCGCCGAAGGCCGCGGCTACTCGAATACGCATGGCTGGGGCGTGCTGATGAGCGTGCGCGCCGCGTACTACACGTCGCACCGCTGGATCGCGCAGCTTCAGGTCAACCGCGCGCAGGTGTTCGGCGGGCCCGACACGACGTCGGTGATGTTCGGCGTCGGCTATCAGCTCGATGCGCCCGACACGCCGGGCCCGCGCGACACCGCGTTGCCGCGCACGCGCAAGGTCACGCACAACGAAGTCACGGCGATGCTCGGCGAGACGATTCTGAACAGCCGCTCGTCGCCGTCGACGCTCGGCGGCAGCATCGAATACCGGCGCGGCCTCACGCGTTCGCTCGACTGGACCGCGACGTGGATGTACGAAGGCGCGAAGCAGTCGGTTCGCCGCAACGGGATCGCGTCCGAGCTGTGGCTCACGCGCGCGTTCCTGAACGACAAGGTCACGCTGTCGGCCGGCGCCGGCGCGTATTTCACCGTCAACCAGCGCAACCGCGAAGGCCAGCCGGGCCCGGGTGACGGCCGGTTCTCCGGCATCGTGTCGATCTCGGCCAGTTACCGGATCTCCGACCGCTGGCTCACGCGCGTCACCTGGAACCGCGTGGTCACGCGCTACGACCGCGACACCGACGTGATCCAGGCCGGCGTCGGCTACCGGTTCTAGCCCGGCGCCCTCACCGGGCTACCGCCCGCGTCACGCGCGGTAGCCCGGATCGATCCGGTCGACGATACGCTGCAGCGCGTCGAACGCGTCCTGTCCCGCGCCATGCTTCGGATCGAAATTCAGCGAATCGCGCACGCACCCTTCGAGCACCGGCGGCGCGATCGGCAATGCGTCGCCGATCGCATGCGTCGCGACCTGCACCTCGCATGCGCGGTTGAGCAGCCACATCAGCGAAAACGTCTGCGCGAGCGTCGCACCGATCGTCACCGGTCCGTGGTTGCGCAACAGCAGCACGGGCCGCCCGCCCGCACTCTCGACGATGCGCCGGCCTTCCTCGAGATGCACGGTGATGCCTTCGAAGTCGTGATACGCGATCTTCCCGTACAGCTGCGCCGAATAGAAATTCGAGAACGACAGCCCGTCGCGCGAACAGCACACGGCCATCGTCGGCGTCGTGTGCACGTGCATCACGCAGTGCGCATCGGGCAGCGCTGCATGGATCGCGCTGTGGAACGTGAAGCCGGCCGGATTGATCGGCCAGTCGGAGTGACCGATCACGTTGCCGTCGATGTCGATCTTCACGAGATTCGACGCGCATACCTCGCGGTAATGGAGCCCGAACGGGTTGATCAGGAAATGACCGTCCTCGCCGGGCACGCGCAACGAGATGTGGTTGTAGATCAGCTCGGTCCAGCCCAGATGATCGAAGATGCGGTAGGCGGCCGCGAGCTGCACCCGCGCCTGCCATTCGGCTTCGGAGAAGCGCGCGGGACGCGTGAACGGCTGGTTCGGTACACGTTGCATGAGGAACTCCGGTTGCGGGGCGCGCGGCCCCGGGGCGAATGGCGGCGCGCATCGTCCATCGTGTGCCGGCGCCGCGCGCGGTGCGTACACGCCCGTGCGGCGGCACGCCGTTCGGCGCGTTCCGGCCCGCATGGTGCGAGCGGACCGGCGGCGCCCTCACGATTCACATATCGTTGCGCGCACAACCATATCACCTTTCCCCGCGCACCGGTATCGCGGGTTTTGCCGGAGCCGTTCCCGCCCTTACAACTGGTCGTCGACCGGCAGCAGCGTGAAGATGCCCGTCATCACGTTGCGCAGCAGCCCCGCATGCGGGTCGACGTGATAGGTGGTGGGCTGGCCGCCGTCGGTGCCCGTCCATTCGAGCGCGGGCGGGCTGCCGTCGGTCCGCTTCGCGAGCGTGACGCGGTAGCTTTCGTCCGGCTGCGTCACGCGCGCGAAGATCGCCGCGGCCTGCTGCGCGAGCACCGGGCTGTGGATCACGAGCGCGAGCTCGGTGTTCAGGTACGCGGAACGCGGGTCGAGGTTCAGCGAGCCGATCACGAGGATTTGCCGGTCGATCACGTACGCCTTCGCATGCAGGCTCGCGCGCGAGCGCGAACCGAACAGCCGCGCGGGCTGCTGGTCCGGCTGCGACTTGAATTCGTACAGCTCGACGCCGCGCTGCAGCAACGGCACGCGATACGGCGCATAGCCGGCCTGCACCGCGACCGCGTCGGTCGCCGCGAGCGAATTCGTGACGATCGCGACGCGCACGCCGCGCGCGGTCGTGTCGCCGAGGATCTTCACGCCGGCGTCGTGCGGCACGAAGTACGGCGAGAACGCGAGGAATTCCTTCTGCGCGCCGCGCGTCAGCTCGGCCAGGCGCTGCATCGGCGGGCTCACGTAGGTGCCGGTCGGCCGCGCGACCTTGTCCGGCGCATCGACCTCGAATTCGGCCGGCGCCCACACGAGCTCGAGTTCGTCGCGCGCGATCTGCCGGGCGAGCGGCGTCGCGTTCAGCGGTTTCGCGTTGTACGGATCGGCGTTCTTGCGCCAGTGGTTGCGCAGCTCGTCGCGCATCGCGTCGAGATCCTTCGGATCGAACGTCTGATGATTGAGCACGCGCAACGGATAGCTGCTCGCGCTCGCCCAGTAGTCGTCGAAGCTCTTCGAGATGTCGTTCGTCACCGGGCCGGCCGCGAGCACGTCGAGATCGCGGAACTGCAGCGTCGGGCTCGCGCTGAAGTATTCGTCGCCGAGATTGCGGCCGCCGACGATCGCGATCTGGTTGTCGGCGATCATCGCCTTGTTGTGCATCCGGCGCGTGAAGCTGTCGATCCGCGTGAAGAAGTTGGTCGTGCGCTCGACCATGCCGCGCTGCGACGCGCCGAACGGGTTGAACACGCGGATCTCGATGTTCCGGTGCGTATTCAGCGCGGCCATCACGCGGTCGATATCGTCGAAGTTCAGGTCGTCGACCAGCATCCGCACGCGTACGCCGCGATCGGCCGCGTACAGCGCGGCGCCGAGCAGCAGCTTGCCGGTCGTATCCTCGGTCGCGATGTAGTACTGCATGTCGAGCGTCTTCGTCGCCGCTCGCGCGAGCGCGATGCGCATCTGCAACGCGATGGCGCCGTCGGCGAGCAGCCGGAAGCCCGACTGCCCCGGATGCGCGGCTTCCGGCGCGGCCAGCGCATCGCGCAGCGGCGTCGCGGTATCGGCGGACAACGCGTGGGAGACCGGGCGATCGAGCGAGGTGGCGGGCGGATGCGTCGCGCACGCGGCGAGCGGCAGCAGCGCGCAGACGACCAGCGCGCGGGCCTGGCGGCAGGCGGCGCGCCACGACAGCGCGACCGGTGCGCGCCGGATCAAGGACGTGAGCACGGAAGCTTCCTCGACAGTCGGATCAATGGGCACGTCATCGCCGCGGCGCGCGGCTGACAAGCGGTTCCGGTCGATTCTAGTAGGCGCCCGACGAACCGGTCAATCGCGCGGGCCGCGCAGCCGCACCGCGCGCCGGGCAGGGTGGCGCGCGATGCGCGACCGGCCGCCGCGCGGGCTGCCGCCGTCACTGGTCCGACCAATCTCACGACGTATCGCCGCTGCGTTCGAAATGGCTGCGCACATAGTCGATATGCGTCTGCATCGCGGTGCGCGCCTCCTCGGGCCGCTGCGCGCAGATCGCCTCGCACACGACCCGGTGCTGCAGCAAGAGCAACTCGGATGCCTGCTCGTCCTCCATCGTCATCCCGGCCACGTTGATCGAAATGTGCTCGCGCAACATTCCGATCACGCTCGTATGCAGGTGCAGGAACATCGTGTTGTGCGACGCGAGCGCGATCGCCTCGTGCAGCTTCGCGTCGGTCGCGGCCTCGACGGCCGCGTCGTCGTTCGCGTGCGCGGTTTCGAGCTCGCGCAGCAGCGCGCGGATCCGGCGCCGGTCGTTCGCATCGGCCCGCAGCGCGGCGAAATAGGCGGTCGCCCCTTCCAGCACGCGGCGGAATTCGAGGATGTCGTCGCGCAGCGCCGGATGGTCGGCGACCAGCTGGCCCCACGGCGACGCGATGCCGGCGCGCAACTGGTCCGTCGCGTAGACGCCCGCGCCGCGCCGGCTCTGCAGCAGCCCGCGCGCGACGAGCCGCTGGGTCGCCTCGCGCACCGTATTGCGCGCGACGCCGTACTGCTGCGCGAGCACGCGCTCGGCCGGCAGCCGCGCGCCGGCCGGCCACGTGCCGTCGAGCAGCGCCGTCTCGATCTTGCGCATCACCACTTCGGTCCGGCCCCGTGCCGTCATCGCTGCCATCGTCGCGTCTCCCCGCGGAATGCGTGCCGCGCCGATTGGCCCAACCAATTTGAGCTACGGCGCGGACGCGGGAATTATGCAGCGAAATCGACGCTCCGCATGCCGGGCCGTCGCCTCTGGAGCGAGACATGAACCCAAGGCCGTACCCCACCGCCCCCGCGCACGTCTATCTGTTCGCGACCTGCCTGGTCGACCTGTTCGTCCCCGAAGCGGGACTCGACGCGGTCCGCCTGCTGGAACGCGAGGGCCTGACGGTCCACTATCCACGCGGCCAGAGCTGCTGCGGGCAACCGGCCTACAGCAGCGGCAACCCCGACGAAGCGCGCCGCGTCGCGGCCGCGCAGCTCGACCTGTTCGCGCAACCGTGGCCGGTGATCGTGCCGTCCGGCTCGTGCGCGGGCATGATCCGGCACCACTGGCCGGCGCTGTTCGCCGACGATCCCGTTCACGGCCCGAAGGCGCGCGCGATCGCGGAGCGGACCTACGAACTCGCCGAATTCCTCGTCCACGTGCTCGACGTACGGCTCGACGCGATCGCGGCCGGCGCCGGGCCCGACGAACGCGTCGTGCTGCACACGTCGTGCGCGGCGCGGCGCGAGATGGGCACGCGCGTGCACGGCGTCGCGCTCGTCGACGCGCTGCCGGGTGTGACGCGCATCGAACACGAACGCGAATCCGAATGCTGCGGCTTCGGCGGCACGTTCTCGCTGAAGCATCCGGACATCTCCGGCGCGATGGTGCGCGACAAGGTCGCGTCGGCCTGCGCGACCGGCTGCGACCGGCTCGTGTCCGCCGACTGCGGCTGCCTGCTGAACATCGGCCACGCCGCGGCCAAGGCCGGCGCGCCGCTGCCGGTCGAACATCTCGCGAGCTTCCTGTGGCGCCGCACGGCCGGCGCCGGCTCGCTGCGCGGAGAGTCGCAATGAGCGCGCGCAACGCGATCCTCGCGCGGCTGCGCGCGGCCGCCCCGGATGTCGCAACGAACGCGGCCGCTGCACTCGACGCGCGCATCGACACACACTACGCGGCACGGCGTACGCGGGTCGCGCCCGATCCTCTGGCGCTCGCGCAGACGATGCAGACCGCGCTCGCCGCCTCGCACGCGGACGTCTGGTGCGCGAGCGCCGACGCATGGCCCGCGCAGCTGGCCGCGCGGCTCGCCGACGCCGGCGTGCGCCGCCTGCTGCTCGACCCGGTCCGCGCCGAATCCGCGGCCCTCGCCCGCGCGCTGCCCGAGACGGTCGCACCCGTACCGTTCGACCGGCCGATCGACGCATGGAAGGCCGAACTGTTCGACACGATCGACGCCGGCTTCACCGTCGCGCGCTCGGGCATCGCGGCCACCGGCACCGTCGTGCTCGCGCCCGATGCCGGCACGCCGCGCACGGTGTCGCTAGTGCCGCCGCTGCACATCGCGCTCGTTCACGCGAACACGCTGCACGCGGACCTGCACGCCGCCGTGCACGCGGAGCGCTGGCAAGCCGGCATGCCGACCAATCTCGTGCTGGTATCGGGCCCGTCGAAGACGTCCGACATCCAGCAGACGCTCGCCTATGGCGCACACGGCCCGCGCCGCCTGTGGGTCGTGATCGTCACCGATTCGGCCGCGCCGCCGGCCGCCCCCGCCTGCGAGGACCTGCCGCGATGAGCAACCACCCGCTGCAATTCGTCGCCCCCGGCGACTTCAAGACCCGTGCGCGCGCCGCGCTCGACGATCCGGCGCTGCGCCAGAGCTTTCGCGGCGCGATGGACTTCCTGCAGGGCAAGCGTGCGACGCAGTTCCCCGACGACACCGAGCTGCAACGGTTGCGCGATCTCGGCGAAGCCGTGCGGCAGCATGCGCTCGCGCAACTGCCCGTGCTGCTCGAACGGCTGGAGACGAAGCTCACCGAAGCCGGCGTGCACGTGCACTGGGCCGAGACCGCCGCCGACGCGAACGCGATCGTGCTCGGCATCGCGCAGGCAAAGAAGGCGCGCCGCGTGATCAAGGGCAAGTCGATGGCGAGCGAGGAAATCGAGCTGAACCATTACCTCGCGGAGCACAGCGTCGACTGCATCGAATCCGACATGGGCGAATTCATCGTGCAGCTCGCGGGCGAAAAGCCGTCGCATATCGTGATGCCGGCGATCCACAAGACCCGCGGCGACATCGCCGAACTGTTCGCGGCGCACCTGCCCGGCACGCGCTACACGGAAGACGTCGACGAACTGATCCAGACCGGCCGGCGCGCGCTGCGCCGTGCGTTCGCCGAGGCCGACATCGGCCTGTCGGGCGTGAACTTCGCGGCCGCCGACACGGGCACGCTGTGGCTCGTCGAGAACGAAGGCAACGGCCGCCTGTCGACGACGGTGCCCGACACGCACGTGGCGATCATGGGAATCGAGAAGGTCGTCGAGAAGCTCGAGCACATCGTGCCGCTGTCGAGCCTGCTCACGCGCTCGGCCACCGGCCAGGCGATCACGACCTACTTCAACCTGATCTCCGGCCCGCGCCGCGACGGCGAACGCGACGGCCCGCGCGAGCTGCATCTCGTGCTGCTCGACAACGGCCGCACGCAGGCGTACGCAGACGAACAACTGCGCGCGACGCTGCAGTGCATCCGCTGCGGCGCGTGCATGAATCACTGCCCCGTCTATACGCGCATCGGCGGCCACGCGTACGGCACGACCTACCCGGGCCCGATCGGCAAGATCATCTCGCCACACCTGCTCGGCCTCGACGCGACGGCCGACCTGCCGACCGCGTCGACGCTGTGCGGCGCCTGCGGCGAGGTGTGCCCGGTGCGGATCCCGATCCCGCAACTGCTCGTGCGGCTGCGCACCGAAGCGAACCGCAAGCCCGACGAGCCGGTCGCGCATCCGTTGCGCGGCCAGGGCGCGAACTACCACCGCGCGGAAGAACTCGTGTGGCGCTTCTGGTCGGGTGCGTTCGCGCATCCGCGTGCGTACCGCGCCTTCCGCTGGACCGCGACGCGCCTGCGCGCGCTGACGCCCGCGAAACAGATGGGCTGGACGCAGCACCGCACGCCGCTCGCACCGGCGCCGCGCAGCCTGTCCGACCTGCTGCGCGCACGCGGCCAGCCCGAATAGCACCCGCTTTCAAACCCGTACCCCGATAAATCCATGGAGGAGACACCCATGCAGGTTTGGCACCAGATCTACACCCCGCTCGGCAGCCTCGGGCTGTCGGCGTTCGTCGCCGCGATTCCGATCATCTTCTTTTTCGTCGCGCTGGCCGCGCTGCGGATGAAGGGCCACGTCGCGGCCGCGATCACGCTGCTGCTGTCGCTCGGCGTCGCGATTCTCGCGTACGGGATGCCCGTGCCGCAGGCGCTCGCGGCCGCCGGCTTCGGCTTCGCGTACGGCCTGTGGCCGATCGCGTGGATCATCGTCGCGGCCGTGTTCCTGTACAAGATCGTCGTGAAGACCGGCCAGTTCGACATCATCCGCGCGTCCGTGCTGTCGATCACCGACGACCAGCGCCTGCAAATGCTGCTGATCGGCTTCTCGTTCGGCGCGTTCCTCGAAGGCGCGGCCGGCTTCGGCGCGCCCGTCGCGATCACCGCCGCGCTGCTCGTCGGCCTCGGCTTCAAGCCGCTGCACGCGGCCGGGCTGTGCCTGATCGCGAACACCGCGCCGGTCGCGTTCGGCGCGATGGGCATCCCGATCATCGTCGCCGGGCAGGTGACGGGCATCGATGCGTTCCACATCGGCGCGATGGCCGGCCGCCAGTTGCCGCTGCTGTCGCTCGCGGTGCCGTTCTGGCTCGTGTTCATGATGGACGGGCTGCGCGGCGTGCGGCAGACCTGGCCGGCCGCGCTCGTGGCGGGCGGCAGCTTCGCGGTGACGCAGTACTTCACGTCGAACCACATCGGGCCCGAGCTGCCGGACATCACGTCGTCGCTCGTCAGCCTCGTCGCGCTCGCCGCGTTCCTGAAGGTCTGGCAGCCGAGCCGCGCGAAGCAGACGGCGGGCGGCATCGTCGCGTCCGGCGGCGGTGCGGCGCTCGCGGGGTTCGGTACAGGCGGCAACGGCTCCGGCACGAGCCGCCAGCCGTCGCCGTACACGCTCGCGCAGACCGTGCGCGCGTGGTCGCCGTTCCTGATCCTGACGGCCGTCGTCACCGTGTGGAGCATCGCACCGTTCAAGGCGCTGTTCGCCGCGCACGGCGCGCTCGCGTCGACCGTGCTGAAATTTCACGTGGCCGGGCTCGACCAGCTCGTCGTGAAGACCGCGCCGATCGCCGCGACGCCGAAGGCGCTCGACGCGGTGCTGAAGATCGATCTCGTGTCGGCGGTCGGCAGCGCGATTCTCGTGACCGCGCTGATCTCGATGGCGCTGTTGCGGATGAAGCCGCGCGACGCCTGCGTCACGTTCGGCGAGACGCTGAAGGAACTGACGCGCCCGATCCTGTCGATCGGCCTCGTGCTCGCGTTCGCGTTCGTCGCGAACTACTCGGGGATGTCGTCGACGCTCGCGCTGATGCTGGCCGGGACCGGCGCCGCGTTCCCGTTCTTCTCGCCGTTCCTCGGCTGGCTCGGCGTGTTCCTGACCGGCTCGGACACGTCGTCGAACGCGCTGTTCTGCTCGCTGCAGCAGGCCACCGCCCATCAGCTCGGCGTGCCGGAGACGCTCGCGGTCGCCGCGAACACGACGGGCGGCGTGACCGCGAAGATGATCTCGCCGCAATCGATCGCGGTCGCGTGCGCGGCGACGGGCCTCGTCGGCAAGGAATCCGAGCTGTTCCGCTTCACGGTGCGGCACAGCCTGCTGTTCGCGGTGATCGTCGGGCTGATCACGCTCGTGCAGGCGTACGTGCTGCCGGGGATGGTGCCGTAAGCGGCGCGCAGGCACGGCCCAAAACAAAACCCCACGCCCGAACCACGAGCGTGGGGTTTTTCATGTCGCTTGCCGATCGCCGGCGCGAACGGCCGGCGCTCCGCCGCGCGATCAGCTGCCCTTCGCGATGCGATCCTGGATGTGCTGCGCGCGGCTCGCCGACGACGGGTGCGAGCTCATCATCGAGCTCTGGCCGCCGTCCATCTGCGCGAGCTTCTGGAAGCCGGTGACGAGGCCCTTCTGGCTCATGCCCTTCTGCTTCATCAGGTCGAACGAGTAGTCGTCGGCCGCGCTTTCCTGCGACTGCGAGAACTGCGCGTTGATGAACTTCTCGGTGATGTCGCCGAGCTGCGAGCTCGACAGTGCCGCCACGCCCGGCGAGGCCGCGCCGGCCGCGCTGCGCGCCGCGCTCACCGCGTATGCGGTCTGCATCGCCTTCTTCGAGTGGCCGAGTGCGACGTGGCCCATTTCATGGCCGATCACGCCGCGCAGCTCGTCGTCGTTCATCATGTCCATCAGGCCGCTGTACACGCGCACGCAGCCGTTGCCCATCGCCCACGCGTTGACGTCCTTGGTCAGGTAGACCTTGTAGTTGATCTTCTGGCCGTTCAGCGTCATGTCGCCGAAGCCCTTCATCACCTTCGTCAGGCGCTTCGCGTAGGCGCTGTTCGCCGGCGCGATCTTCGATTCGGCGTCGCTCGACTTGCACGATTCGTTCGACAGCGCGGCGATGTCGCTGTCCGACAGCGTCGCTGCCTTGTACAGGTTGGTCCCCGCCGACGTCAGGCTGTTCGCGTCAAGGCTCTGTACCCCGCCGCATGCGCTCAACAGAAACGCCACGCCACACGCCGCCACCGCTTTCTTGAGTTGCATCCCGGAATCCCTCGATAGTTGTATTTGGGAGCGGCGATTTTGCATAATCCGGCAGAAAATTACCAGATGTTTACATCGGATGACACGTTCATTACTCGGTGGATTGACATGACGCGGCGATCCGGCACCGGATTGGCGACGAAAAGCAGGGTAATCGCCGCACGCGGGGCGGCGACCGCGAAGGAAACGGCCGGCTCTTCGCTCAGGCCGTCTGGTCGTGCCGCCGCGTCAGACGCCGGGCGACCAGCATCGGCAGCCGCATCGCGAAGCCGGCGAACAGGCGCAGGTGCATCCACGCGAGCAGCGCGTTGTCGCGGCCGTAGTGAAAGTGCGACACGCCGCCTTCGTCCCGGCCGAAATAGCGCACCGGCGCGTCGATGCGGATCGGCCGCACGCCGGCCCAGCACAGCCGCACGGCGGCTTCGGGATCGAAGTCGAAGCCGCGCATCCACGGCTGGCGCCGCATGATCGCCGCCAGCGGCGCGACCGGATACACGCGAAAACCGTACAGCGAATCGCCGATCCCGGCCCACAGCGTCTCGAGGTCGGCCCACGCGTTCGACAGCCGGCGCCCCTGCACGCGCAACTGCGGCGCGCTCGCGTCGAACTTCGGCACGCCGAGCACCATCGCATCGGGCGCGGCCTGCGATGCCGCCATGAAGGCGGGAATCAGGTCGGCCGGATGCTGGCCGTCGGAATCCATCGTCAGCACGTGCGTGAAGCCGCTCGCGGCCGCCGCGTCGAGCCCCGCGAGCACCGCGGCGCCCTTGCCGCGATTCTCCGGCAGCACGATCACGCGCAAGCCGGGATCGCGCTCGGCCATCGCCTGCAGCCGTTCGGCGCTGCCGTCGGTGCTGCCGTCGACGACGACCCACACCGGGTTCCACTGCGCGCGCGCATGGCGCACGGTCGTGTCGACCTTGGCGCCCGGGTTGTAGCTCGGAATCAGGACGAGATGAGTGGGCGACGCGTGCAGCTTGAACATGGAAACAGCCGATGACGAAGACGGGGATCCTGACAAAAGTGTATGACCGGCCGACGAACGCCGGCACGCTTCGTCGACCCCGGCCGCCTGCCCGACCGGTGGCCGGATCGTGAGGCTCTCGCGCTTCATGACAGCCACTCCATCGCATGACCGGCGCTGGCCTCGATCTCGACCAGCAGGTCGTCGCGGCACACGTCCGCATGCACGAACAGCGGCCGCACGTGAGGACCGGCGGCCTCGCGCAGCACGCGGCCGATCGCGGCCAGCGCCGCGGGGTCGCCTGCATCGCGCACGTAGACGCGATAGCCGAGGTCCGCGAGCGAGAACGGGCCGTGCCCCTGCCGCGCGGCCTGCTCGAGCACCGCCGCGAGGTTCGCGACCGTCTCGCGCGTCTGCGCGACGACGTCGCCGCGATGCACGGTGCGGTGCCCGACGATGCTCGCGGTGCCCGAGACGAACAGCACCGGCGTCGCGTCGCCGTCGGCCCACGCGGCGGCGCGCGCGAACGTCGGCGCGCGCGGGCCGTACTGCGCCGGATAGTGATAGGCGCTCACCTGGCGCGGATTCTCGATGGAATCGGCCGGCGTGCGGCTCGCGAGGAAATGGATCGCGAGCGGCGCGGCCGGCGACGCATCGCCGGCGACCGGCACGACCGAGCCGAGCGCGCACGCGGCCGGCACGCCGCCCGTCAGTGCGCGGCGGCACGCGTCGAACGCCTGCTGACGGCCGATATTGAACTGACGATAGCGCTCGATCCCGAACTGCACCGCATTGATTGCCGGCACGGTGTTCCAGATCCGCAGCGGATGCGGGATGCCCAGCGTATCGAGCAGCTCGAACAGCGCGCGGTACGCGTCGAACGTCGCGCGTTCGAGCGGCGTGCCGCCGTCGCGCGGCGCGTCGTCCGCCGCGTCCGTCTCGTGCACGACGAGGCTGCCGAACACGAGCCCCGCCGCTTCGCTGTAGCGGTAGTGCAGCGCACCGCGCCGCTCGCTGCGCAGGTCGTGCGCATCGCATTGCCACACTTCGCAGACCGCATCGTCCGGTGCGACGTCGGCGCCGAGCAGCGCCATCTGTACCGGTGCGACCGGCAGGCCGGGCGCGGCATCGGTCAGCATCCGCGCCATGGCGGCCGCGCGCGATGCGTCCGGTGTTCCCGCCGCGCCGATGCACACCGCGCCCAGCGCGCCGGGAAACACGCGATCGAATCCGTCAGCCCGGCCGCGCGCATCGTGCAGCAGCGCGACGAGCCTCGCATGGCTCGCCTGGACGAGCCGCAGCGCGCGGCCGCCGCCGTGCGCGAACGGCGCGGCCGCAGGCGCGGCGGCGGGCAACATCGGACACGGACGCCGTTCGGCGTCGACTGGATGCACGGACACTTCGATTTCCTCACGATGCGGCACGGGCCGCGCGATCACGCGGCCCTGCACCGCGTTGCGTTACGTCAGGCCCACGCGGCGCGCTTCGTCATGCGAGCCCGCCGTTGACGGACAACACCTGCCCCGTCACATAGGCCGCGGCGTCGGACACGAGATACGCGACCATCGCCGCGACTTCGTCGGGCCGGCCCGCGCGCTGCGCGGGCACGAGCTGCTTGATGCGTTCGGCGGGAAACGCCTGTTCGGCCATCGGCGACGCGATGATGCCCGGCGCCACCGCGTTCACGGTGATGCCGCGCGACGCGAGCTCCAGCGACAGCGACTTCGTCGCGCCGATCAGCCCCGCCTTCGCGGCCGCGTAGTTGGCCTGCCCGCGATTGCCCGTCACGCCGGCCACCGATGCGATGTTGACGATCCGTCCGCGCCGCGTGCGGATCATCGGCAGCAGCAACGGCTGCGTGACGTTGAAAAAGCCGTTGAGCGTCACGTCGATCACGCTGTGCCATTGCCGGCGCGACATGCCGGCCATCGGCGCGTCGTCGTGGATGCCCGCGTTGTTGACGAGGATCTGCACCGGCGCATCGTCGATGAACGGCTGCAGCGCGGCGAGCGTCGCGTCGGCGTCGGTCACGTCGAACGCGATCGCGTGCGCGGCGCCGCCGGCCGCGACGATCTGCTGCGCGACCGCCTCCGCCTGCGCGAGATGGCGGTTCGCATGCACCCACACTTCATGGCCGGCCTGCGCGAGCGCCGTGCAGATCGCCTGCCCCAGCACACCGCTGCCGCCCGTCACGAGCGCCCGCATCGCCTTGCTCCGTTCATCGCGTTTTCCCCTCGATCGATGCCGTCGCGCATCGTCCGCCGAGCGACGCCGTCACTTCGTGCGATGCGCGGCGACGTAGGCAGCCAGCGCACCGAGCGTCGCAAAGATCGTCTGGTTGTCCGGATTGTCCGAGCGCAGTTCGAAGCCGTATTTCTTCGAGATCAGCAGCGCGATTTCCAGGATGTCGATGGAGTCGAGCCCGAAACCTTCGCCATACAGCGGGGTGTCGGCCGTCACTGTTTCGAGCGGGACGTCTTCGAGATTCAGTTCGCCGATGATCAGCGTGGCGAGCTCTTGTTCCAGTGCGTTCATCATGCGTGCGGGCAGGCGGCCCATGGCAGCGGGAGGCGCCCGGAAACGGCAACCGTCGTGCACGCCCGGCGCGTGCAAATCTCCGTCCCTCCGGCGTCTGCCGGCTTCCCCGCCTGCGTCATGTGGGGATCGTTTGTAAAAGTTACGCGGATTCTAGACGATGGGTATCGGGTCGTATACCGCGAATGGTTACAGACTCGCTAGCCGGCGCCGCGGCCCGTTGCGCACGGGAATGGACGAGACGCTTGAGCCGCTTTGGATGGAAATGGACCGACCCCGCGAAACCGTTCGTCCGGTGCCATACAATCGGTTACAAAACCCGGTCGCGGGCGGCCCGAAGCCGCCCCGCCGCGGCCCTAAAATGTGCGTGCCCGACCATCGGCCCGGACTCGCGTCCCGGCCGCCATTCATATGATGTTTGACGGCCCGACCCCGCGTCCGGCCACGATCCGCCCGATGTTTCCAGTGATGCCGCGTCCGCCCTTGCGCCCCGTTCCGGTTCGCCCGCCCGTCAGCCGCTGCAGCCCGGCCGCCGGCCGGTGCGCGCGCCGTGCGCCCGGAGGCCGTCGATGAGCCGGCTGCTGCCCGTCGTGCGCGGCGTCGCAGCGGTCGGCGCCGTGGCCGCGTACCAGGTTGGCGCGCACTACGCGAGCGCGACACCGGGCGCGCACGGCGTCGGCCTCGCGATGGCGCTCGTGCCGCCGCTGCTGCTCGCGCTCGGCGTGGCGCTGCGCTCGCCGCGGCGCGCGTGGCTCGTGCCGGCATGGCTGCTGGCCGCCGCCGCGTTGTGGACCGCGCGCGCGCCGCTCGCGCAGCACTTCGAATGGGGCCTGTATCTGGAGCACGCGAGCTTCAACGTCGCGATGGCGCTGCTGTTCGGCCGCACGCTCGTGGCCGGCGACGTGCCGCTGTGCACCCGCTTCGCCGCGATGATCCACGGCACCGTCACGCCGGCCGTCGCGCGCTACACGCGCCGGATCACGCTCGCGTGGACGCTGTTCTTCGTCGCGACCGCCGCCGTGTCGACGCTGCTGTTCGCGACCGCGCCGATCGTCACGTGGTCGACCTTCGCGAACTACCTGTCGCTGCCGCTCGTCGCCGTGATGTTCGCCGCCGAGCATGCGTGCCGGCGTGTCGCGCTGCCGCACGAGCCGCGGCCGCGAATGGTCGACGCGGTGCGCGCGTATCGCGCGTCGACCCACGCATCGCAGGCCTCGCGATGAATTCATGACCGGCGCGGCTCCATGGCCGCGCCGGCCTTCGTTCCCGTCTTGACCGATTTATGCCGACTCACCCGCTGGTATTCCATTCCTCGCCCGACCGGACGATCGCCTGGCGCGACGGCTCGCCCGTCACCGTGCGCGCGTTCGTCGCCGACGTCGCGCGCGTGGCCGCCGCGCTGCCCGCCGGCGGCCATGTGTTCAACGTGTGCCGCGACCGCTATCGCTTCGCGGTCAGCCTGTGCGCGGCGCTCGTCGCCGGCAAGATCAGCCTGCTGCCGTCGACGCACACGCCGGAAATGGTCCGCCAGCTCGCGTCGTTCGCGCCCGATGCGTTCTGCCTGCACGATGCGCCCGACTGCGCGATCGACCTGCCGCGCTTCGCGTATCCCGACGCCGCGCCGGGCAAACCGGCGGCCGATGCGCCGTTCGCCGTCCCGCAAATCGACGCGGCGCGGATCATGGCCTACGTGTTCACGTCCGGCTCGACCGGCGCGCCGGTGCCGCACCGCAAGACCTGGGGCTTCCTGGTCGGCTGCGTGCGCGCGGCGGCCGAGCGGCTCGGGCTGCTCGACGGCCGTGCGGCGACGCTGATCGGCACAGTGCCCGCGCAACACATGTACGGTTTCGAGTCGACGGTGCTGCTCGCGCTGATCGGCGGCCTCGCGTTCAGCAACCGCCAGCCGTTCTACCCGAGCGACATTCGCGACGAACTCGACGCGCTCCCGCAGCCGCGTGTGCTCGTCACGTCGCCGATCCACCTGCGCGCGCTGCTGTCCGCCGGCCATGCGCTGCCGCGCGCGGCGCTGGTGCTGTCGGCCACCGCGCCGCTGTCGGAAAAGCTCGCGCGCGAAGCCGAGGCCGCGCTCGACGCGCCGCTCGTCGAGATCTACGGCAGCACCGAGACCGGTCAGATCGCGACCCGTCGCACGTCGCAAGGCGCGGCGTGGGAACGGTTCCCGGACATCCGGCTCGATGCCCGCGACGCACCGGACGGCGACGACAGCGGGCCGACCGTGTGGGTATCGGGCGGGCACGTCGAGGCGCCCGTGCCGATGGGCGATGCGCTCGAACTGCTCGGCGACGGCCGGTTCCTGCTGCACGGCCGCAAGGCCGACCTCGTCAACATCGCCGGCAAGCGCACGTCGCTCGCGTACCTGAACCATCAGCTCAACGCGATCGCGGAGGTGGTCGACGGCGTGTTCTTCATGCCGGACGAAGCCGCGCCGGCGCACGGCGACACCGCCCTCGAGCCGGTCACGCGGCTCGTCGCGCTGGTCGTCGCGCCGACGCTCTCGGCCGCCGATCTGCAACGCGCGCTGCGCGAGCGGATCGATCCGGCGTTCATGCCGCGCCCACTCGTGTTCGTCGATGCGCTGCCGCGCAACGAAACGGGCAAGCTGCCGCGCGACGTGCTGGCGGCGCTCGTGGCGCAACATGCGCGTGCCACGGGCGCGACGCCCACGCCGCCGGCCGGGCGCGACCCGGCCCGCACGCCCTCGTCCGCGCTCGCGTTCACGATTGCCGCCGATCACCCCGCGCTGCCCGGCCACTTCCCCGGCCATCCGGTCGTGCCGGGCGTCGTGCTGCTCGATCACGCGATCCACATGATCGGCGCGGCGATGAACCGTCCGCTGCATGCGTGGCGGCTCGGGTCCGCGAAATTCCTGAGCCCGGTCGCGCCCGGCGAACCGCTCGATCTCGCGTACGACGCGGCGGCCAGCGGCGCGATCCGTTTCACGGTGCGCACCGGGTCGCGCGAGGTCGCGACCGGCGTGCTGTCCGCACCACCGTCCGTGCAGGATGGCGCGCAGCCATGAAGCGCACCGCATGGGCCGAACGCCAGGAGCGCAGCAACGCGGGCTTGCTGCGCGTGATGACGTGGATCTCGCTGCGCTTCGGCCGGCCGCGCGCGCGTATCGTGCTGCACCTGATCGCGACGTATTTCGTGCTGTTCTCGCCGGCCGCGTGCGCGGCGTCGCGCGACTACCTGCGCCGCGTGCTCGGGCGCCCCGCGCGCTGGCGCGACGTCTATCGGCACGTGTTCACGTTCGCGGCGACGATCCACGATCGCGTGTACCTGATGAACGGGCGCTTCGACCTGTTCGACATCCGGCTGCACGGCGAAACGCTCGTCGACGATGCGCTCGCGGGCGGACGTGGCGCGTTCCTGATGGGCGCGCATCTCGGCAGCTTCGAAGTCGTGCGCGCGATCGGCCGCACGCATCCGGACCTGCGCGTGGTCGTCACGATGTACGAGAAGAACGCGCGCAAGATCAACGCGACGCTCGCGGCGGTGAACCCGGCCGCGCAGCCGGAGGTGATTCCGCTCGGCCAGGTCGACTCGATGCTGAAGGTACGCGAGCGCCTCGACGCGAACTGCATGGTCGGCATGCTCGCCGACCGCACGCTGCTCGACGACGCGGCCGCGTCGCTGCGGCGCGTGCCGCTGCTCGGCGCGCCGGCCGCGTTCCCGCTCGGGCCGCTTTACATGGCCGCGATGCTGAAGCGCCCGGTGATCTTCATGACGGGCCTCTATCGCGACGGCAACCGCTACGATGTGCACTTCGAGACGCTCGCCGATTTCTCCGACGTGCGGCGCGATGCGCGCGCGGCGGCGGTCGACGCGGCGCTCGCGCGCTACGTCGCGCTGCTCGACCGGTACTGCCGCGCGGCGCCGTACAACTGGTTCAACTATTTCGATTTCTGGCAAGGCGGCGATGCCACGGCCGCAACCGCGCGCCGCGAGGCGGCGCACGCCGGCGCCGACCTGACCACCACGAGGGATTCCGACGCATGACCGCCGTTCGCCGCTGCCTGCTCCCGTTTTCGTCGCCCCGCATCGCCGGTGTTATCCGCGTGGTCGCCGCCACCGCCGCCGCGATCGCGCTGGCCGTGCCCGCGCACGCGGCCGATACCGGAACGGCCTGGACCCTCGACCGGCTGATGTCGACGCTCGCGCAGCACAAGTCGGGCCGCGCGACCTTCACCGAGACGAAGACCCTGTCGATCGCCACGCAGCCGATCGAATCGTCGGGCGAACTGGTGTTCGTCGCGCCGGATCATCTGGAAAAGCACACGCTGCGCCCGACGCCCGAACACCTCGTCGTCGACGGCGACATGCTCACCGTCGAGCGCAACAACCGCAAATACACGCTCGCGCTCGCGCGCTATCCGGAACTCGGCGCGTTCATCGACAGCATCCGCGCGACGCTCGCCGGCAACCGCTTCGCGCTCGAACAGGTGTACAAGGTCGCCCTTGCCGGACGCGGCGACGACTGGACGCTGACGCTCACGCCGCTCGACTCGCGGATGCTGAAGGTCGTCAGCACGATCACGCTCGACGGCACGCGTGACGTGTTGCGCAGCGTCGCGATCCGGCAGGCCGACGGCGATCGTTCGGTGATGCGCCTGCAACCCGTCGCGGCGCACGCGAACTGATGGACGATCGTACGCGCCCCTCGCCCGTCACGCGTCGCCCACCCGCGTGGCGGCAGCGCGCGGTGCTCGTGTGGCTGCTCGCGCTCGTCGCGTGCGGCGTCGCGATCGGGCGCGCGCAGTTCACCGCCGACCTGTCAGCGTTCCTGCCGAATGCGCCGAGCGCCGGGCAGCGCGTGCTCGTCGACCAGTTGCGCGACGGCATCGTGTCGCGCCTGATCCTCGTCGCGATCGATGGCGGCGATGCCGGCACGCGCGCCGCGCTGTCGCGGCGCGTCGCCGGCACGCTGCGCACCGATCCGCGGTTCGCGGCCGTGCACAACGGCGAAGCCGCGAACGACGCGCGCGACCGGCAATTCGTCTTCGCTCATCGCTACCTGCTGAGCCCGGCCGTCACGCCGCAGCGCTTCAGCGCCGACGGCCTGCACCAGGCGCTCGGCGACAGCCTCGACCTGCTGAGTTCGTCGGCCGGCCTCGTCGCGAAGGCGATGCTGCCGCGCGACCCGACCGGCGAAGTCGCCGCGCTTGTCGACGGGCTCGACAGCGCGGCCGAACCGGCGAGCCGCGACGGCGTGTGGGCATCGCGCGACGGCACGCGCGCGGTGCTGGTCGTGCAGACGGCCGCCGCCGGCTCCGATACCGATGCGCAGGCCCGCGCGATCGACGCGGTGCGCCGCGCGTTCGCGGCCGCGACGCAGGCCGTACCGAATGCGGCCGGCACCACGCTCGCGATGACCGGCCCCGGCGTGTTCTCGGTCGACACGCGCGACACGATCCGGCACGACGTCGAGCGGCTGTCGACGGCGAGCGTCGTGCTGATCGTCGCGCTGCTGCTCACGCTGTACCGGTCGCCGCGCACGCTCGCGCTCGGCCTGCTGCCGGTGCTGACGGGCGTCGCGGCCGGGATCGCGGCGGTCAGCGTCGCGTTCGGCACGGTCCACGGGCTGACGCTCGGGTTCGGTACGACGCTGATCGGCGAAGCCGTCGACTATTCGATCTACCTGTTCGTGCAATCGGCGCAGGCCGGTACGCGCGGCACGGCACGCCCGGCCGACGCGAAGCGCGCGTGGGTCGCCGCGTACTGGCCGACGATCCGGCTCGGCGTGCTGACGTCGGTGTGCGGGTTCGCGTCGATGCTGTTCTCCGGCTTCCCGGGCCTCGTGCAGCTCGGGCTGTATTCGATCGTCGGCCTGACGGCCGCCGCGCTCGTCACGCGCTTCGTGCTGCCGCACCTGCGCGGCGAGCATGTCGCGATCCGCGACGTCTCGCGCGTCGGCGCCGTGCTCGCGCGCGCGGCCGACGCCGCGCCGCGGCTGCGCTGGCCGCTCGCGGTGCTCGTGGTCGCCGCCTGCGCGACGCTCGCGCTGCATCGCGACGGCCTGTGGAGCCGCGAGCTCGCCGCGCTCAGCCCCGTACCGGCACCGGCGCAGGCGCTCGACGCCCGGCTGCGCGCCGACGTCGGCGCGCCCGACGTGCGCTACCTCGTCGTGATTACCGCGCCGACCGAACAGGCCGCACTCGAAGGCGCGGAAAAAGTGGCCGCGCAATTGCAGCCGCTCGTCGAGCGCGGCACGCTCGGCGGTTTCGACAATCCGGCCCGCTACCTGCCGAGCGACGCCGCGCAGCGCGCCCGCCAGGCGAGCCTGCCGGATGCGAACACGCTTGCCGCGCGGATGCGCGATGCCGTCGCGCACCAGCCGATCGCGGTGAAGCCCGACCTGTTCGCGCCGTTCCTCACCGACGTCGACGCCGCGCGTCACGCGCCGCTGCTGACACGCGCGGACCTGCACGGCACGTCGATGGCGCTCGCCGTCGACGCGCTGCTGACCGAACGCGACGACCGCTGGAGCGCGATGCTGCCGCTGCGTGCGCCGGACGCCGCACGCACCGCGCAACCGGCGTCGAGCCTCGATGCGACACCGATTCGCGCCGCCGTCGCGCGCGCGGGCGTGCCCGATGCGCTGTTCGTCGACATGAAGGCCGAAGCCGATCGCCTGTACGTGAGCTACGTGCACGAGGACATCCGGCTGTCGCTCGCGGGGTTCGCCGCGATCGCCGTGCTGCTGCTGATCGCGCTGCGATCGCCGCGCCGCGCCGCGCGCGCCCTTGCGCCACTCGTCGCGGCCGTGCTGGTCGTGACGGCCGGCTTCGCGCTCGCCGGCGTGCAACTGACGATCCTGCACCTGGTCGGGATGCTGCTGATCGTCGCGGTCGGCTCGAACTACGCGCTGTTCTTCTGCCGGCGCGCGGATGCGCAGCCCGTCACGCCGTACACGCTGGTATCGCTGCTGATCGCGAACCTCGCGACGGTCGCCGGCTTCGGGCTGCTCGCGCTGTCGCGCGTGCCGCTGCTCGAAACCTTCGGGCTGACCGTCGGCCCCGGCGCGATGCTCGCGCTCGCGTTCGCGGCGATTCTCGCGCCGCGCGCCGCGGCGACGATCGGTCATGGTGAACGTGGAGGCCGCGCATGAACGCGTCGTCGTCCATGCCGCCGCGCCACGCCGGCGACGCACGCCGCTGGAAGCCGACGCCGCTGATCGCGGGCGCCGCCGCACTGCACGCGGGCGCGGCCGCCGCCGTGGTCGCGCAACCGGCCACGTGGCCGTGGGCCGTCGGTGGCGCGGTCGCATCGCATCTCGCGCTGACCGCGGCGGGCCTGTGGCCGCGCAGCACGCTGCTCGGCCCGAACTGGACGCGCCTGCCGGCCGGCGCGGGCCGCCGCATCGCGCTGACGATCGACGACGGCCCGGACCCGGACGTCACACCGCGCGTGCTCGACCTGCTCGACCGTTACGACGCGCGTGCGACGTTCTTCTGCATCGGCGATCTCGCGCGCCGCCATCCGCGGTGGATCGAGGCGATCGTCGCGCGTGGTCACGCGGTGGAGAACCACAGCCAGCGGCACCGCCATACGTTCTCGCTGTCGGGGCCGGCCGCACTGCGGCGCGAGATCGCGGCCGCGCAGCAGACGCTGACCGACATCGCCGGCACGCGCCCGCTGTTCTTCCGCGCACCGGCGGGCCTGCGCAATCCGTTTCTCGAACCGGTGCTGTGCGAATTCGGGCTGCAACTGGCGAGCTGGACGCGGCGCGGCTTCGACACGCGGGCGCGCGACGCCGCGACCGTCACGCGCCGCCTGCTGCACGGCCTCGAGGCGCGCGACATCCTGCTGGTCCACGACGGTCATGCCGCACGCGATGCGCGCGGCGAACCGGTCGTGCTCGACGTGCTGCACGCGGTGCTGCGCGCGGCCGCCGACGCGCAGTTGCACTGGACCACGTTGCGCGCGGCGCTCGCGCCTGAACCGCCCGAACCGCCCGGCCAGCCGCGCGTGCCGGCACCCCCGTTTGATAAAATCTGACCGCGAACGGCGCGCCTGCCAGCTCTGCTGCGGCGCCCGTTCCGGCCACCGGATGCGACCCTCGTGAACCCTCTCCTGCTCTCGCACTTCACCGCCACCAGCTGCATCGGCCGCGGCCTCGACGCGACCCTCGATGCGCTGCGCCGCGCCCGCGGCGGGCTCGTGCCGTGCAACTTCGAGCGCGCGGATCTCGACACGTGGATCGGCGCGGTGGACGGCGTCGATGCGCACCCCGTGCGCGCCGATCTCGCCGACTTCGAATGCCGCAACAACCGCCTCGCGCAACTCGGCCTGACGCAGGACGGCTTCGACGCCCGCGTCGCGGCGGCCGCTGCGCGCTACGGCGCCGCACGCATCGGCGTGTTCGTCGGCACGAGCACGGCCGGCATCCTCGAAACCGAACGCGCGTACCAGCGCCGCGATCCGGCGAGCGGCGCGCTGCCGGCCGATTTCCGCTATGCGCACACGCACAACCCGTATTCGCCGGCCGCGTTCGTGCGCGCGTATTTCGCGCTGCGCGGGCCGGCGATGGCGATCTCGTCCGCGTGTTCGTCCGGCGCGAAGGCGTTCGGCTCCGCGCGCCGCATGATCGAGGCCGGGCTGATCGACGCGGCCGTCGTCGGCGGCGTCGATTCGCTGTGCCTGACGACGCTGTACGGCTTCAATTCGCTCGAACTGCTGTCGCGCCGGCCATGCCGGCCGTTCGACACGGCACGCGACGGCATCTCGATCGGCGAGGCCGCCGCGTTCGCGCTCGTCGAACGTGTGCCCGACCCGCCCGCTGCGCTCGACGACGACGCGATCCTGCTGCTCGGCATCGGCGAATCGAGCGATGCGCATCACATGTCGTCGCCGCATCCGGAAGGGCTCGGCGCGCGCGCCGCGATCGAGCAGGCGCTCGCATCCGCCGGCCTCGGCGCGCACGATATCGACTACGTGAACCTGCACGGCACCGCGACCCCGAGCAACGATGCAGCGGAAAGCCGCGCGCTCGGCGCGCTGTTCGCCCGCACGCCGTGCAGCTCGACGAAGGGCGCGACCGGCCACACGCTGGGCGCGGCCGGTGCGCTGGAGGCGATCGTCGCCGCGCTCGCGCTGCAGGAGCAGTTCGTGCCGGCCGGCGTCAACACGACGCAGCCCGACCCGGCGCTCGTCGCCGACTACGTGCTCGCGAGCCGCGACACGCGCGTGCGCGCCGTCCTCTCCAATTCGTTCGGCTTCGGCGGCACGAATTGCAGCCTGATCCTCGGCCGCGCCCGGCACGTGGCCGGTCGCGCCCGCCGTTGAGGCCCGCCATGACACTCACCGCGTTCATCGAGAGCATCGGCCTCGTCGGGCCGGGATTGACCGACTGGCCGCACGCGGCCGACGTGCTCGCGGGCCGCGCGCCCTACGCGGCCGCCCGCACCGAACTGCCGCCGCCCGCCGGGCTGCCGTCCGCCGAGCGGCGTCGCACGGGCCCCGTCGTGCGCGCCGCGCTCGCGGTCGGCCACGCGGCGGTGGCCGCGAGCGGCCGCGACGCCGCGACGCTCGCGACCGTGTTCAGCGCATCCGGCGGCGACGGCCAGAACTGCCACGCGATCTGCGAAACGCTGGCCGGCGACGATCGCCAGCTGTCGCCGACCCGCTTCCACAACTCGGTGCACAACGCCCCGGCCGGCTACTGGAGCATCGCGACCCGCGCGATGGCGACGTCGAACGTGCTGTGCGCGCACGACGGCAGCTTTGCCGCCGGCCTGCTCGAAAGCCTGTGCCAGGTCGTCGTCGATCGCGTGCCGAGCCTGCTGATCGCGTACGACACCGACTATCCGGAACCGCTGCGTGCGGTGCGGCCGATCGGCGACGCGTTCGGCGTCGCGCTCGTGTTCGCGCCGGAAGCGAGCGAACGCACGCTCGCCCGCATCGACGTGCAGCTCACCGATGCGCCCGCCACGACGCTCGCGCATGCCGAGCTCGACGCACTGCGCGCCGGCAATCCGGCCGCCCGCGTGCTGCCGCTGCTTGACGCGCTCGCCACGCGGCAATCGACGCGCGTCGTGCTCGACTACCTGGCCGATACGCGCGTGCAGGTCGACGTCGCGATGCCCGACTCTTTCGCGGAGCGCGCGCGATGACCACGACGGTCGTATTGACCGCGCCGCTCGACCACGCGTGGATTGCCGCGCACATTCCGCACGCCGGCACGATGTGCGTGCTCGATTCGGTCGATGCGTGGGATGCCGAACGAATTCGCTGCACCGCGACGAGCCACCGCGATCCGCACAACCCGCTGCGCGCGCACGGGCGGCTCGCGTCGGTCTGCGGCATCGAGTACGCGGCGCAGGCGATGGCCGTACACGGCGCGCTGCTCGGTGCGCATGAGGCGCGCCCGCGCGCCGGCTATCTCGCGAGCGTGCGCAACGTCGACGCGTTCGTCGACCGGCTCGACACCTTCGAGCAGCCGCTCACCGTCGACGCGGAACGCATGAGCGGCGACGGCCGCTCGGTGCTGTACGGCTTCGCGCTGCGCTGCGGCGAGCGCGTGCTGCTGTCCGGCCGCGCGGCGGTGATGCTCGACGCATCGGCCGCCGGCGCGTTTCAACCGGCGCCCGCCGGCAACACGAATCCTCGATGAAGAGGCTTACCTCAAGGAAACCGGTCGTGAAAGTTCGTCAGTTCATTGGCGCCGCGCTCGTTCTGGCGCTGCTCGGCCCGCTCGCCCACGCGGACATGTCGGAAGTGAAGCAGGACATCAAGCGCGATTCGAAGGAAGCCGCGCACAAGACCGGCGACGCGGCGCGCAGCTTCGGCCATGCGACCGCGAGCGCCGCGAAGGCGGTCGGGCACGGCGTCGCGCATGCGTCGCGCGAAGGCTGGGAAGCCACCAAGCGCACGACGAAGCGGATCTTCCACAAGAACGACTCGGGCGAGTCGGCCGGAAAGAGCGAAAGGAACGACTGATCGCGCATCCCGCGCGCGTGGCCGACGGCATGCGCGCGGGGCATGACCGCCCATCGATCGCCGATCGAGCGTTCACCGATCGCGACGCGTCGGCGCCGCGCTCAGCGTGCACCGCGCATGCGGCGCAACGACCGCGCCGGCCTGCGCGCGAAGCACTTGCCGTACGCGACGAGCCAGCAATCGCGATGATCGAAATTCCGCAGCAGCCGCGCGCGGCGCCGCTCGAGCCAGTAGAGCGCGATCGCCATCGTCAGCGCGACGGCCAGTGCCGAGCCGCCGATCACGAGTCCCATCCAGGTGTCGCCCATGCGTTCTCCGGAATGCGAGGCCGAAGCGGCGCGCCTGCCGCTTCGGCACGGAATGGTGCGGAACGCGGCCCGCCCGGGCGCGAACGCCGTGCGGGCCGCCGCGCGTCAGTGCATGTGCTGACCGCCGTTGATCGCGATGTTGGAGCCCGTCACGAAGCCGGCCTCCTCCGAGCACAGATAGGCCACCAGCGCCGCGACTTCCTCGGGCTTGCCGAGCCGGCCCGCCGGAATCTGCGGGAGGATCTTCGTGTCGAGGATGTCCTGCGGGATCGCGGTAACCATCTTCGTCGCGAGATAGCCGGGCGACACCGTGTTCACCGTCACGCCCTTGCGCGCGATCTCCAGCGCGAGCGATTTCGTGAAGCCGTGCATGCCGGCCTTCGCGGCCGCATAGTTGGTCTGGCCGACCGACCCCTTCGAGCCGTTCACCGACGAGATGTTGACGATGCGGCCCCAGCCGCGCTCGACCATGCCGTCGCAGACCGGCTTAGTCATGTTGAACACGGAGTCGAGGTTGGTGCGGATCACCGCATCCCAGTTGACCTTGTCGAGCTTGCGCAGCGTCATGTCGCGCGTGATGCCCGCATTGTTCACGAGAATGTCGACCGGGCCGACGTCCCGCACGATCTTCTCGATGCATTGCTGGCATGAATCGTGATCGGCCACGTCCACCGGATACGCATGGAATTCGCGGCCGGCCGCATGCATCTCGGTCAGCCAGCGGTCCGCGCCGGTGTTGTTCGGCGAATACGTGACGACTACCCGATGACCCGCGTCGTTCAACCTGATGCTGACCGCTTCGCCGAGGCCGCCCATCCCACCCGTCACAACTGCAATTCGCTTAGTCATACTATGAATTACCGACAAAAAAGTAATCGATGAAAGGCGGGGCGACGGCATCGGACATGCCGCCGCCCCACCGCTTCGATGCGCAGCCCCCGCCCGCTTCGCGGACGCGTCGCGCATCGGCACCGCGCTTTGTTGTTGACTGCCTGTGTTGCGCGAAAACCGCCCGGCTCGCCCGCAGCGCCGACCCGCGCCGCAAGCGAACCGTGTCGTCGGCTGCTGCTCAGTCGCGCTCGACCGCGAGCGCGACGCCCATCCCGCCGCCGATGCACAGCGACGCCAGCCCGCGCTTCGCGTCGCGCTTGACCATCTCGTGCAGCAGCGTCACCAGGATCCGGCAGCCCGACGCACCGATCGGGTGGCCGATCGCGATCGCCCCGCCGTTCACGTTCACCTTCGACGTGTCCCAGCCCATCTGCTTGTGCACCGCCAGCGCCTGCGCCGCGAACGCCTCGTTGATTTCCATCAGGTCCAGGTCGCCCGGCGTCC
>NZ_JACCQA010000099.1:0-1345 GCF_015712215.1 Burkholderia sp. 9779_493 | reverse complement strand
GGGGGTGTCAGGATTTCCGTGTTCAAGGCGGGTTGAGTAATTACACGGAAGGCCGGATGAATCGATCTGCGTAAAGGATAGCGAATTGGTTCATGGCGGTCTTCCAGTCATGAGCTGCACTACCCCAATTCGCCGTGATGTTGCGCAGGGCCAGCCAGATGAGTTTCGTGGCTGCCTCGTCGGTCGGGAAGTGACCACGGGTCTTGATGATCTTGCGCAACTGCGAGTTGATATTTTCAATCGCGTTCGTCGTGTAGATGATCTTGCGCACACCCGGCGGAAACGCAAAGAACGGAATCACACGATCCCAGGCGTTGCGCCACGCGCTACTGACGGTCGGGAATTTCTGGCCCCACGGACCATCCGCAAACGCATCGAGTTCGGCCTGAGCGGCTTCCGCACTGGGGGCGGCGTAGATCGGTTTGATCGCGGCGGCCAGTCCTCTGCGGTCCTTCCAACTGGCGTAATCGAGGCTGTTGCGGATCAAATGGACGATGCAGGTTTGCAGCGTCGTGGCCGGAAACACTGCTGCCAGCGCTTCGGGCATGCCCTTCAGTCCGTCAGTGACGGCGATCAGGATGTCGTGAACGCCGCGCGTCTTCAAGTCATTGAACACCTTCATCCAGAACTTGGCGCCCTCGGTATTTTCGATCCACAGGCCCAGGATCTCCCGCGTGCCGTCGGGCAGCACACCCAGCGCCAGGTACACCGCCTTGTTGCGCACGACGGCGTCTTCGCGAATCTTGACCCGCAGTGCGTCGAAAAACACGACCGGATACATTGGCTCGAGCGGCCGGGCCTGCCAGGCGGTTACTTCGGCCATGACCTCGTCGGTGACCGAGCTGATGAAGTCGGGCGAGACCTCAGTGCCGTACTGTTCCAGCAGGAAGCCTTGGATCTCGCGTACGGTCATGCCTCGGGCATACATGGCGACGATCTTGTCGTCGAAGCCCGTGAAGCGCCGTTCGTGCTTGGGAATCAGGATGGGTTCGAAGCTGCCGTCGCGGTCACGCGGCACCTCGATACGGATCGGACCGTCTTCGGTCAGAACCGTCTTGGCCCCTTTGCCGTTGCGCTGATTCGTGGCGTTGGCCGGCTTGGCAGCACCGGGAGGGTAGCCGAGATGATGGTTCATCTCGCCGCCCAGTGCCCGTTCGATCAGCGCCTTCTTGAGCGCCAGCGTCGCGGCATTGATGGCTTCAGCCGTCATCGGACCGTTGCCGAACTGCTCAAGCAACTCGGCCGGAATCGCCGGCAGAGCCGCCGGCTGGGCTTTCGGTTTGCGAGGCATAAATTCTCCTTGGGAGCATGTTATGCCTTAAACACAAAATTCCTGACAGGCCCC
>NZ_JACCQA010000098.1:0-1374 GCF_015712215.1 Burkholderia sp. 9779_493 | reverse complement strand
GAACCTGTCCGCATTTTTGTGGGCGAGGCGGTTGAACAACAGGTTATCCACGCGCCTGCGTGAATCGCTCGCCGAACAGGATAGCAAACTGGTTCATCGCTGATTTCCAGTCGAAGGCGGCCCGCACGGTCTTGGCCAGCACGTTGCGCAGCGCCAGCCAGAGCAGCTTGATCGCCGCCTCGTCATTGGGGAAGTGACCACGGGTCTTGATGATCTTGCGCAGTTGCATGTTCAGACTTTCAATGGCATTCGTTGTGTACACGACCCGTCGAATCTCCGGCGGAAACACGAAGAACGGTATGACGTGCTCCCAGGCGCGCTGCCACGATTGCACGATGGTCGGATATTTCTCGCCCCACGGGCCGTCGGCGAAGTCCTGTAACGCCTGCCTTGCCGCCTCTTCGCTAGCGGCTGCGTAGATCGGGCGCAGGGCTGTGGCGAGCGCCTTACGGTCCTTGTAGCTGGCGTACTCGAGGCTGTTGCGGATCAGATGCACGATGCAGGTCTGAACGGTTGTCCGCGGATAGGCTGCACTGATGGCCTCGGTCAGCCCCTTCAGGCCATCGACCACGGCGATCAGGATGTCCTGGCAGCCGCGCGTCTTGAGTTCGTTGAACACCTTGAGCCAGAACTTGGCGCCCTCGGTCTGCTCGATCCAGAGGCCCAGCACGTCGCGCTGGCCGTCGGCCTGGATGCCCAAGGCCAGATAGACGGCCTTGTTGCTGACCACGCCGTCGTCGCGGATCTTGACCCGCAGCGCATCGAAGAACACCACCGGGTACATTGGCTCGAGCGGGCGGTTCTGCCAGCTCAGCGCCTCGGCCATCACCTCGTCGGTGACCGAGCTGATGAAGTCGGGCGACACTTCGGTGCCGTAGTGCTCGGCCAGAAACCCTTGAATCTCGCGCACACTCATGCCGCGGGCGTACATCGCGATGATGCGTTCGTCGAAGCCGGTGAAGCGGCGCTCGTGCTTGGGAATCAGAATCGGCTCGAAGCTGCCGTCGCGATCGCGGGGGACTTCGACCCGAACCGGGCCACGATCGGTGATGACCGTCTTGCCGCTGGCGCCGTTGCGCTCGTTGGCTTGCCCGGTAGGCTTGGACTGGCCGGACGGGTAGCCCAAATGCAGATTCATCTCGGCGCCCATTGCGCGTTCGATGATCGCTTTGTTGAACGCCAGCATCAGATCCTGGACCTCGGTCGGCGTCATCGGCCCCTTGACCAGTTGGTCCAGCAGTTCCTTGGGCAACTCAGGCAGCGGCCCGCGGGCCGCTGCCTGACGCGCTACGGTTTGTCTTTTCTTCTTCATCGGCATATCCATGGCTTTTACACCTCATGATATGCCCCGCCCACAAAATGACGGATAGGTCC
>NZ_JACCQA010000097.1:0-1389 GCF_015712215.1 Burkholderia sp. 9779_493 | reverse complement strand
ACCAGCACGGCAACCGTGCGTTTTGTACTCAGTCACGGGCTCCAACACCCAAGCGCGGGGCAAACTGCACGGTCTCGTCTGGCTACCACCAGACTTTACCGTACTGGTCAGTACTGAACATACAAGCACGGTTCAGCCGCTGGCCACCCAGGCCAGCACCTTCAACCACCGTCGGCCACGCGTCGATTTACTTCCCACCACGGGGCATGCCACTGCCCCGCTGGGGGTGGTGCATGCCCCTTTTTCTTTGGAGCATCACCATGTCCCTCGATCTCGAAACCAATGCCGCTGAAGCCGCGCCCGTACAGGGCGAACTGCTCGACGCGGAATCCTCCCCTCTGACCCTGAGCCTTCAGGATTTCGTCGGCGAGTTCGGCGACGAACTGCTCGACGCCCTCAACAGCGCCAACCCGCCGGTCTATACCGGCCAACCGCAAGCACATCGCCAGCTCATCGTCGCCAGCCTCAAGCGCAAGCTATTCCAGGCCCAGGCCGAAGTCGTCCACGCCGCCGCGGAGCTGCTGATTGACCGTGGCGAGCGCGCCGCGATCGTCAATGGCGAGATGGGCTGCGGCAAGACGACCGTCGGCATCGCCACGGCCGCTGTGCTCAACGCCGAAGGCTACCGCCGGACCTTGGTTCTCTCGCCCCCGCACCTTGTTTACAAGTGGCGGCGCGAGATCCAGGAGACAGTAGCGGGCGCGAAGGTCTGGGTGCTCAACGGCCCCGATACCTTGGTCAAGCTCATCAAGCTGCGCGAGCAGTTGGGTGTGCAGCCGACCGGCCAGGAGTTCTTTGTCCTGGGGCGCGTCAGGATGCGAATGGGGTTCCACTGGAAGCCTGTCTTCACCCAGCGGCGCACCCGCCACGGCGACGTGGCGGCCTGCCCGGACTGCGGCACGGTCATCACCGACCTCGACGGCGAGCCGGTCAACCCGGTCGCGCTTGAAGCCGAGGAGTACCGCAGGAAGTGCAGCCATTGCGCAGCGCCCCTGTGGACGCTGATCCGCCCACGCAGCCTGTCCGGCAACGACCAGTCCTCGGCCGTGCTGAAAGCCTTGAAGCGCATCCCGACCATCGGGGCAGTCACCGCGCAGAAGCTGATGCAGAAGTTCGGAGACGGCTTCCTGGCCTCGATGCTCGGCGACAACATCCATGAGTTCATCAATCTCATGGACGGCAACGGCGAGCTGGTGTTTTCCGACCGTCAGGCCACCCGCATGGAACGTGCGATGGCCAACATGGAGTTCGGCTTTGGCGAAGGCGGCTACCAGCCGTCCGAGTTCATCAAACGCGTGCGACGTGAAGTCGCCTGAGTAATTGTTCCAACGGGGGCAACCCCGACGAGGAACCTGATGTTCCGTCATCAGTAGCCTACCGGCACATGCA
>NZ_JACCQA010000096.1:0-1409 GCF_015712215.1 Burkholderia sp. 9779_493 | reverse complement strand
GCGAACAATTTCATGCCGGCATTTTGAGCGAAGATACTTAACTTGTTGGCGACACTCGCGATCAGCGACTTCCCCACTGCCACGTGCGTGCTCTGACCGCTGACGATGTTGACGTGTTGCGCGGCGGACAAATGAGCGGTCTCGTTCGTCGACAGCGCGATACCCGACGGACTGCCAAAAAGCATAATCGGCTCTTTGAAGGTATTCGCTGTACCCGTGCCACCGCCAGCTGTGCGCCCCCCGGACGCGGAACCCGTGGCCGACTCTTGCGACGCATCGGTCAGCTGCTTCAGTGCGTCGTATCCGGCCTGCATGCCCTCGGCGTCGTGTGCTGTACTCGCGTCGGAGAGTGATTCGAGCAAGCTCTCTGTTCGCACTAGTTGCTCTTGCGTTTCGCGCGCGTCGAGCGGTTGGCTGTCCGCCGCTTTCGAATACGTGGTGACGTACAATCCGCGATTCGCGCGGACGGCGCCGTAACTGTCCGTCCGGAGATCGAAGCCACTACCTAGATAGTCGCCCCGTGAATTCCCGGTATGCTGGATCAAATAGCCGAGATGGAGCGCCGAGTTTCCGTGGCTGCTGAACAGCTGCACGCGGTTTTGGCCGGTCGAGTCGTCCATTACCATCTGGTTGTATCCCGCTCCGGCAAACTCTTTCGAGCGATAGCCCGACAGCAGACCGTTCGTATGCCACTGAGGCTTCGTCGCGCCGTTGTAGACTCGTGCGATCGCGATCGGACGGTCACAGTCTCCACCGACATAATCGATCAAGACCTCTTCGCCGACCCGCGGCGGATGGACAGCACCGTACCCGCTGCCGGTATCGGATTGCGCAACGCGTACCCAACAAGATGCGCTCTCATTGCCTTCATTGATGCGATCCCAAATGAAACGCACCTTGATACGGTTCAGCTCATCCGTGTAGACCTCTTCGTTCTTCGGCCCGACCACGATCGCAGTTTCGAGGTGTGTCGTCGGCTTGGCGTGTTCGAAAGGGCTCCTGAACGGTACCACGGTCCGCTGCGCTTCGATCTCAACGTGAAAGGCGCCCGTGGATCCATCTGCTCCGATCAAGGTATACGCGCCGCTGTCCAGGTCTGCAATCGCTGATTCTGCAATCCGACGGTCCAGGCTATGGAGCATCCGGGCGGATGTCTGAGTGATCGGTAGATTGTTTCGCACGATCCAACGCACCGCAATCGCCGCGAACTCGCGCTGCTCGCTCGAATCGCCATCGTGATCGGGATGTCCGTTCAACGTGAAACGTTTGCCAGCGTCAGCTGCTCGCCATCCACCGATACCAAAAAAGCGCTTCGACCGCGATTCCCATTCTTCGAGGCGGATTTTCGAAAGCGCGTCACCTCGGCCCTGGGCCATAAAGGTGTACGCGCCGGTGTACTGATACACCTC
>NZ_JACCQA010000095.1:0-1416 GCF_015712215.1 Burkholderia sp. 9779_493 | reverse complement strand
TCATACATGGACGCCCCCGTTTTGCCAGGTTCGCGGTGAGTGACGGTTCGAAGGCATCGATTGCAGCCATACATCCGGACTTTGATGTCAGGCGTACGCCTGCTGTCCCTGATGGAATACGCTGGCCAGCTCCTCAATCAGCAGATCGCACTTGAGGTGCTCTGACTTCTATGGGTTTTGCCGGCCACGGTCTGACCTGTCTCGCCATCACTGCATTGCTTGCCTGAGCAATCGGGTGGTTTGTCGCTCCTAAAGTTTGTCGCAGCGGTCTTGTTCGACTGCAAGCCGACCGGGTTATGCGACTGCCGCGGCAGTCGCATAACCCGGTCGGAACTGCTGGTTGTGAGCCAGCAACGCCCATATGACGCGTGCATTCTTGCTGGCCAGGGCTACGGCAGCGATGTTGGGATGGCGTCGGCCTAGCAGGCGGCTCAGCCAGCTATCGGTGTCGGGCTTTCGTTGTGCGGCTAGGATGGCCGATCGCGCGCCGTGGATGAGCAGCGTACGCAGGTAGGAGTCGCCTCGCTTGCTCATGCCCAGCAAGGTCGATTTGCCGCCGCTGGAATGTTGCCGAGGGACCAGCCCAAGCCAAGCGGCCAGTTGACGGCCGTTCTCGAAGTTCTTGGCATCGCCGATCGACGCGACCAGTGCGCTTGCCGTGATTGGCCCGACGCCGGGAATCTCGGCAAGTTTGCGGCTGGCGGGATTGTCGCGGTGCCAGGTCTGAATTTGCGTCTCGAGTTCTCGAACGTGCTGATCGAGCAGCTTGAGATGCTCCATCAGGCGCAGCACAAGGAGACGAAACGGGCCTGGCAAGGCGCAAGTGTCGGAGTCGAGCAGTTCGGGTACGCGTTGCGCGATGTGGGCGATACCTTGGGGAATCACCAGGCCGAATTCGGCGAGGAGCCCACGAATCTGATTAGCTTGCGCGGTGCGCGCCTTGACGAAACTCTGACGTGCGCGATGTACGGCGAGGACGGCCTGCTGCGATTCGGTCTTGATGGGGACGAAGCGCATGTTGGGCCGAGCGACGGCTTCGCAAATTGCTTCGGCATCGGCCGCATCGTTCTTGTTGGTCTTGACGTAGGGTTTAACGAATTGCGGAGCCATTAGTCGAACGGTGTGTCCGCATTCTTGAACGCGTCGTGCCCAGTAATGCGCGCTGGCACAGGCCTCCATGCCGATCAAGCACGCTGGCAGATTCGTGAAGAACAGCATTAATTGATCGCGCCGGATCTGCTTCTTGAGGACGGCTTTGCCGTGCGCGTCGACGCCGTGGATTTGAAAGACGTTCTTTGCCAGATCGATACCAACGGTCGTAACCTTCATGATGGGCGTTCCCTCTGGTTAAGTGGTGGCTGACACTTCCACTTTGGCACATCGATGCCGTGCCGGGCGGGGGCGTCCATTCCATTA
>NZ_JACCQA010000094.1:0-1432 GCF_015712215.1 Burkholderia sp. 9779_493 | reverse complement strand
TGAACTGACCCCACGAAGTTGGACGGTTAAAATCTAAGCGGCCAAGGGCTGAGTCCTGTATTGCACGGGACTCAGCCCATTTAATTTCAGCTTGATGCGTTCGTGGTTGTAGTAGTGAATGTAGCGGCTCAACGCATCTCGCAACTGCTCCACGCTGGCAAAGCGCGTCAGCCGATAGCACTCGGATTTCAGCGTGCCGAAGAAGCTCTCCATGGCTGCGTTATCAAGGCAGTTGCCTCTGCGCGACATGCTCTGGGTGAGCGCATGCTGCTTCAACAGCCGACGGTAGGCGGGCATCTGATACTGCCAGCCTTGATCCGAATGCAGTAACGGTTGCTCCTCGTCATCAAGCTTGACCAACGCCTTTTTCAACATGTTGCTGACCAACTCGAAGCTCGGGCGCTCGTCCATTTGGTAAGCGACGATCTCCCCGTTGTACAAGTCCATCACCGGCGATAGATAGAGCTTTTGGCCCTCCACATTGAATTCGGTCACGTCGGTCACCCACTTCTGATTCGGGCGTTCAGCATCAAACTGACGCCGCAGTAGATTCGGGGCAACGCGGCCGACTTCGCCGCGCCAGGAACGATATCTCTTCGGGCGCACCAGAGATTTCAACTGCAGCTGTCCCATCAACCGTTGCACGGTCTTGTGGTTGATCGCATCTCCGGTCTGCCGGATCGCCGCCGTGATTCGCCGATAGCCGTAACGGCCCTTGTGGTGGTCGTATACAGTCTGGATCTTCGCTTTGAGATCCGCATACCGATCGCCGGCAGCCAATGCCTTGAGCTGGTAATAGAACGTGCTGCGCGCCAGGCCTGCCGCCTTCAGGAGCGCAGCTACCGGATGACACTGCCTGAGCTCACGCACTATTTGCGCTTTTTCCTGGGCGCTGCCTGCTTCTTGGATTGCAGCAGCGCATCGAGCTTTTTTAGGTATGCCACCTCCGCGCGCAAATACACGATTTCCTTGAGCAGTTCCTCGCGGCTCGGCTCTTTCTGCACGGTATCGTCGGGGGATTTCGGTGGTGGTGAGGTGGTCATTTTCGGGGGGCGCCCTCGGCGACGAGGCGCCAACGCATCTATACCGCCCTCATGATACAGACGCTCCCAGATCGGGATGCTTCGTTCATTGCGGATGCCGAATAGCGCTGCCACCTGCGCATACGACAGCTCATCGCGCCGCATCCGCTGAAGGACTGACAACTTGAATCGCGCGTCGTAGTGGCTGTGCTTCTTGCGCAGCCCCTGTTCACCATGCTCGCGATAGCTCGCCACCCAACGTCGCACCATCGTCCTGCCCACTCCGTAACGGTGAGCAAGTGTCTTGGTGCCGGCCTCTCCAGCCAGGTACGCCTGAACCACTCGACGCCGAAAACGTTCGTCGTACTTCGTCATGAAAAACACCCCAAAGGTTGGATCTAGTCCAACTT
>NZ_JACCQA010000093.1:0-1473 GCF_015712215.1 Burkholderia sp. 9779_493 | reverse complement strand
GCAATACGGCCCGCGCGAATCGATGGAATACGACGTCGTGATCGTCGGCGGCGGCCCCGCCGGGCTGTCGGCGGCGATCCGGCTCAAGCAGCTGGCCGCCGAGAAAGGCGCCGAGATCGGCGTGTGCGTGCTCGAGAAGGGTTCCGAGATCGGCGCGCACATCCTGTCGGGCGCGGTGATGGACCCGCGCGCGATCACCGAGCTGTTTCCCGACTGGAAGGAGCGCGGCGCGCCGCTCGACGTCGAGGTGACGGAAGACCGCTTCCTGTTCCTGTCCGAGAAGAGCGCGGTCACGACGCCGAACTGGGCGCTGCCCGACAACTTCAAGAATCACGGCAACTACGTGATTTCGCTGGGCAACGTCACGCGCTGGCTTGGGCCACAGGCGGAAGCCTTGGGCGTCGAGATCTTCCCCGGCTTCCCCGCCGCGGAGATTCTCTACAACGACGACGGCTCGGTCAAAGGCGTCGCGACCGGCAACATGGGCGTGGGCAAGGACGGCGAGCCGACCGAGAACTTCCAGCTCGGCATGGAGCTGCACGCGAAGTACACGCTGTTCGCCGAAGGCTGCCGCGGCCATCTCGGCCGTCAACTGATCTCGAAGTTCAAGCTCGACGCGAACGCCGATCCGCAGGCGTACGGGATCGGCATCAAGGAACTGTGGGAAATCGATCCCGCGAAGCACAAGCCGGGCCTCGTGATCCACACGGCCGGCTGGCCGCTGAAGTCCGATACGTACGGCGGCTCGTTCCTGTATCACATGGACAACAACCAGGTCGTGGTCGGCTTCGTGGTGGGCCTGGGCTACACGAACCCGTACCTGTCGCCGTTCGAGGAATTCCAGCGCTACAAGACGCACCCGTCGATCCGCGCATTCCTCGAAGGCGGCAAGCGCGTGTCGTACGGCGCGCGCGCGATCACGGCCGGCGGCCTGCTGTCGCTGCCGAAGACGGTGTTCCCGGGCGGCGCGTTGATCGGCGACGACGCGGGTTTCCTGAACGCGTCGCGGATCAAGGGCAGCCACGCGGCGATCAAGACCGGCATGCTGGCGGCCGACGCCGCATTCGACGCGGTGCAGGCCGGCCGTCAGTCGGACGAGCTCACCGCGTACCCGGATGCGTTCAAGCAATCGTGGCTGTACACGGAGCTGTACCGCGCGCGCAACTTCAAGCAGTGGATGGCCAAGGGCCTGTACCTGGGCACGCTGATGGTCGGGCTCGAGCAGAAGGTGATGGGCGGCAACGTGCCGTGGACGCTGCATCACCAGCATGCGGACCACGAGATGCTGAAGCCGGCGTCGCAGTGCGAGCCGATCGCGTATCCGAAGCCGGACGGCAAGCTGACGTTCGACCGGCTGTCGTCGGTGTTCATCTCGAACACGAACCACGAGGAGAACCAGCCGGCGCACCTGACGCTGAAGGATGCGAGCGTGCCGGTGAACGTGAACCTGCGTACCTACGCGGGGCCGGAGGC
>NZ_JACCQA010000092.1:0-1616 GCF_015712215.1 Burkholderia sp. 9779_493 | reverse complement strand
CGTGCCGCCCGTCCCGCCGCTGCCGCCGTTGTTGGTCGTGCCCGATCCGCCGGACGCCGCGGGCGAGGAATTGTCGTCGCCACCGCCGCAAGCGGTCAGCGCCAGGCAGGTCAATGCAATCAGTGCAACGGTTTTCATCGGGATCACCTTCGGAACGAACAGGACGAACGCAGCCGGTGCGCGCGCATCGTGCCGCACGCACCGACCCTCACGAATCGGACATCAGGAATCAAGGCAATCGGCCGGCGGCCCTCGCCGGCCCGGCGACGTCAGTTGACCTGCAGCTGGCCACCGCGGCCCAGCCCGCCCTTGACGTCCTGCGCCTTGTAGCTGCGCAGCGCGACGACCATCTTGTTGTACGCATCGATGAACGCGACGACCGTCGCCTTGCCTTCCGGCGTCGCCGAGAAACCCGCCAGCGCACCCCCCACGCCGCCGCCGAACCCACCCAGCGCCGCGCCGTAGTTGGTCGCCGTCGAGCTGCCTTCCGACGCCGCGATCTGCACCGCCGAGCGCACGTCGAACAGCGTCAGCGTCACGACCGACGCCTTCGTCTGCAGGTGGCCCGCCACCGCCGCCACCGCGCTGTTGCCGATCAGCCCGCCGATCATGCTGCCGATCCCGCCGATCGGCGAATCGTTGATCACGATCTGCGGTTCCATGTAATAGTCGGCCGCGACACGCTGGCCCTTCTGCTGCTTCGAGCCCGCGCGGTATTCGCCCGAGTTGCGCTGCAGCTGCGTGATGCGCGACAGGCGCGCGTCGCTCTTCTGGTTGCCGATCGACGTGATCACGAAGCAGTTCGACTGCTGCACCGCCAGGCGCAGCAGCGGGTCGATCGTGGTCATCTTGGTCGCGCTGCCGAACGGGCCCCACCAGTCGGCATTGCGGCCGTCGTCGACCGCGATCGTGCCGAGCGGCGACGTGCAGCGCTGCAGTTGCGAATCGGCGCCGGCGCTCGCGCCGCCGGCCGCGGCGCCCGTCACGCCGGCGTTCTGCCCGCCGGGCGTCACCACGCCGCCGCAACCCGCGACGGACGCGCCAAGCGCTGCAACCAGCGCACCTTGGGTGAGACGTTGGAGAAGGTTGGTCTTCATTGTCGTTGTCGATCGATTAGAGTCGTTGTTCGGCTTATGTGTCCATGCGAACTTCGATAAGCCCCCCGGCGTGGCGCGCGATGGTGGTCTCCCCGCGGCTGCCCCCGTTGCTCGATGCCCGGTCAGTAGTACCAGTACGTCTGCTGCCAGACGCCGTAGTACGGATAGCCCGAGTACCAGTAGCCGTAATAGACGTCACGCCATTGCGTGCGCCATTTCCAGTCTTCTTCGTCTTCTTTCTTCGCCTTGCGCGCGAGATCGAGCAGCTTTTTCGATTCCTTGTCGCCGCGGCCGGCCGCGATCGACAGCCACTTCTCCGCTTCGCGCGCATCCGAGCCCATTTCCTCGAGGCCGAACAGGTAGAAACTGCCGAGCGCCTTCTGCGCGTTCAGGTCGCCGCGTTCGGCGGCCTCGCGCATCCACTTGAGCGCCTGGTAGCTGTCCTGGCGCACGCCGTCGCCGCGGAAATAGCGCAGGCCGAGGTCGTAGGCGGCCTTCGGCTGGGTCTTCGCGGTCTGC
>NZ_JACCQA010000091.1:0-1647 GCF_015712215.1 Burkholderia sp. 9779_493 | reverse complement strand
ATGTCATACCCGGATTCAGATGTCGTAGCGCCAGCTAAATACAGATGTCGCATGTTTCATCGGTCTTTCCATCCTTTAACGTTGAAGCGCCGAGCCTGAAGCAGCAGGGCGCTTACGTTCATCAGCGAGCCTTCGCAGACCGCCGATTCGATTCCGTTTGATGTGTTTGTGAAGCGACCTGCAGGATGGCTGCTTCGATATCAGCTTCCGTGAACGCACGCTGTTTCTTGGCACCTGGCAACGATGCCTTGGCTCGTACCGGTAGCCCTCGATTGGCGCGCGACGGGGAACCCGAGATCCGCCGGTTATCGCGCTGCGCCTGAATCGCTTCAGCCACTTGCAGCGCGTGGCTCAGGCGTTTGTGTTCGATGATCGCGCCTTGATCGACCTCTGCCAGCTTGTCGTAAAGACGGCATCGCAATACCTCGCCATCAGCCCGGATCTCGATCCGACCATCCGGATACTCCCAGACGTCGATGTAGCGATGAATCAGCTTCCGATTCTCGAGCGTATCGTCCAGCAGATACAACACCCGGTCGTACAGCACCGTTAGCGACTTCGAGACCCGGCGCGTTTCGCGCCAGGTCAGCAGCCGGTCCAGATTCTCGTCATCTCGCAGCGGCCGGTGCGCATTGAAGTCGCTGCGCGGCGGCTTCGCGAAGCGACGGTTGAAATCAGCGATGAAGGAGGGCGCATACGCGTTGGCGTCGGCTACCGTGCTGATGCCGCGCAAGCGCATTTCCTTGACCAACCGGTCCTGCAGCGTCAGGTTGGCCCGTTCCACACGTCCCTTCGCCGAACTGCTGTTCGCGCAGAACGTGTCGATGTTCAGCTCGTACATGGCCCGGCCAAACTGCGTCACGCTGCTGCCGGTCTTGCCCGCAGTCGGGCTGCGGAACACGCTGTACTTGTCGCTGTAGAACGCCACGGGCTTGCCATGGCGCTCCAGATACGTCCGCGTCGCCTCGAAGTAGCTGAACGTCGATTCGGTCTGCGTGAAGTGCAGCATCATCAGCCGGCTCGTCGCGTCGTCCACATACACCAGCAGCGTGCAGGCCGGTGCCCGTTCCTCGAACCACCGATGATCGCTGCCGTCGATCTGGATCAGCTCGCCGAGGCAAGCCCGGCGCGCTCGCGGCTGATAAACCTTCGGCGGTCGTTGCCGGCGCGGAATCCACAGCCCGGCGTCCGTCATCAGCCTTCTGACCGTTTCCTTCGACAACTGCAGCCCGTGGCATTCCCACAGCTTCTCGCAGGCCAGCGTCGGCCCGAAATCGGCGTAGCGCTCACGAATCAGGCTCAAGGCACGATGCGCCAAATCCTCGGGCAGTTGATGGTTGCTCGCGTGACCACGACGCTGCGAAATCAGCCCGACCGGGCCAGCAGCGCGATACCGGGCGACCAGCCGTTCAATCTGCCGGCGACTGATCCCGAGCCGCTCCGCGGCTCGCCAAGGCATCAGATGCTGCTCGATCACGGCTTCCACGACCTTCAGACGGTCCAGCTCCCGCATGCTCATGGTGATCAGTCCAGGTTGGCCCACGATGCGCTCCGGCAGTTCAAACCGCCGCCAGCATGCGCCGAAACCCTCGAACTACGACATTTCAACTTTGCTCAGATGCGACATTACAACTTTGCTCTTACACA
>NZ_JACCQA010000090.1:0-1690 GCF_015712215.1 Burkholderia sp. 9779_493 | reverse complement strand
GCTTCGTCGCCTTCCGGGCGCGAACGCTTCAGCACCACGAACGCCACGACCGCCTCGCCCGTCGTGTCGTCCGGACGGCCGACCACCGCCGCCTCGGCCACGAGTTCATGCGACACCAGCGCCGACTCGATCTCCATCGTGCCGAGCCGGTGGCCCGACACGTTCAGCACGTCGTCGATCCGGCCCATGATCGTGAAGTAGCCGGTCTCCTTGTCGCGCACCGTGCCGTCGCCGGCCAGATAGAGCGTGCCGCCGAGTTCTTCCGGGTAGTAACTCTTCTTGAAACGCTCCGGATCGCCCCAGATCGTGCGGATCATCGCGGGCCACGGGCGCTTGACGACCAGAATGCCGCCTTGCCCGTTCGGCACGTCCTGCCCCGTCTCGTCGACCACCGCGGCCGTGATGCCCGGCAGCGGCAGCGTGCACGAACCCGGCACGGTCGGCGTGGCGCCCGGCAGCGGCGTGATCATGTGGCCGCCGGTCTCGGTCTGCCACCACGTATCGACGATCGGGCAGCGCTCGTGGCCGACGTGCTTGTGGTACCACATCCACGCTTCCGGATTGATCGGCTCGCCGACCGTGCCGATGATGCGCAGGCTCGACAGGTCATAGCTCTTCGGATGCACCTTGTCGTCGGCTTCGGCCGCCTTGATCAGCGAACGGATCGCGGTCGGCGCGGTGTAGAACACGGTGACCTTGTGATCGCCGATCATCTTCCAGAAGCGGCCGGCGTCCGGATACGTCGGCACGCCTTCGAACACGACCTGCGTGCCGCCGCATGTGAGCGGGCCGTAGGTGATGTACGTGTGGCCCGTGACCCAGCCGATGTCGGCCGTGCACCAGAACACGTCGTCGGGTTTCCAGTCGAAGGTCCACTTCATCGTCTGCGCGGCCCACAGCAGGTAGCCGCCCGTGCTGTGCTGCACGCCCTTCGGCTTGCCGGTCGAGCCCGACGTATACAGGATGAACAGCGGATGCTCGGCGCCGACCCAGGTCGGCTCGCAGCGGTCGGATTCGCCGTCCACCAACTCGTGCATCCACAGGTCGCGGTCTGCATGCCAGTCGATCTTGCCGCCGGTGCGGCGATAGACGATCACGCTCTTGACCGCTTCGCAGCCGCCCAGCGCGATCGCCTCGTCGGCGATGCTCTTGAGCGGCAGCGTCTTGCCGCCGCGCGCCTGCTCGTCGGCGGTGATCAGCGCGACCGCGCCGACGTCGACGAGCCGCTCGTTCAGCGATTTCGCGGAGAAGCCGCCGAACACGACCGAGTGGGTCGCGCCGATGCGCGCGCAGGCCTGCATCGCGACGATGCCTTCGATCGACATCGGAATGTAGATGACGACGCGATCGCCCTTGCCGATCCCGCGTTTCTTCAGCGCATTCGCGAAACGCGACACGCGCGCGAGGAGATCGGCATAGGTGACGCGGGTGACGGTGCCGTCGTCGGCCTCGAAGATCACCGCGACGCGCTCGCCGTGGCCGGCTTCGACGTGACGATCGAGACAGTTGTACGACGCGTTCAGCTCGCCGTCGTCGAACCAGGTGTAGAACGGCGCGTTGCGCTCGTCGAGCACCTTCGTGAACGGCTTGTGCCACGTGAGGCCTTCGCGCGCGAGACGCGCCCAGAAGCCTTCGTAATCCTGCTCGGCCTCGGCGACGAGCGCGCGATAGGCCGGCATGCCGGAAATGG